>CBDURI010000037.1:0-15055 GCA_965369435.1 uncultured bacterium | reverse complement strand
GCCGCCCATGCCGCCTGCGCCGCTCATGCCGCCCTCGCCTGCCGAGCCGCCCATGCCGCCTGCGCCGCCCATGCCGCCCTCGCCTGCCGAGCCGCCCATGCCGCCTGCGCCGCCCTCGCCTGCGGAACCACCCAAGCCGCCCGAGCCGCCTGCTCCAGCCGTACCACCGGTACCGCCCGTTCCACCCTGCATGTCCGAGCAATCGGCCTGTGTTTGGCACGTTCCTTGGGTGAACGGGCTGCCAACGTGGCAACAGACCAACGCGCCGTTGCACTCCTCATCGTGAAAACAGGTCGTGCCCTCGTCGCCCACGCAGGCGACCAGCAAGACGACGCAAACCAAAGCAAGCCAGACCAAATGGGAAGTGAGATGTCGCATGAGCGGCCGAGCATAGCTCAGGGCCTCGCGGGGGGCCACGCTTCCGGCTCGATCGAAAGCTTCGCCCCGCTACACTCTCGCCGCCATGCCCAGCCCGGAACAAACCCCTGACGCGCCCCGCGCGGGTCGATGCGCAATCGTCGGGCGTCCCAATGTCGGGAAGTCCACCTTGCTCAACGCGATCCTCGGCCAGAAGCTCGTGATCGCGACGCCGAGGCCGGGCACGACGCGATCGTGCGTGTTGGGGGTGTATGCGTCTGACGACCCCCCTACCCAGGTGGCATTCGTCGACACCCCTGGGCTCGAGCGGCCCAAGGGCGCGCTTGGCCGCGTGTTGATCGACAGCGCGAAGCAGGGGCTGGTCGACTGCGACGTGGCCGTGTTCGTGACCGAGGCCCCGAAGGCGAGCGCGCCGCCACGAGTCGACGAAAAGGACTCGACCGTCCTGCAAACACTCGAGGCATTGAACGTCCCCGTGATCCTGGCGATCAACAAGGTCGACCGGCTCAAGGCCAAAGAGAAGCTCTTCGCGTTCATCGAGGCGTATCAGAAGGCGCGCGCGTTCGACGCGGTGGTTCCAATCTCCGCGACTCGCGGCACCAACCTCGACGCATTGCTCGGCGAGATCCGCCAGAGGCTCCCCGAGGGCCGGCTCTACGACGCCGACTTCCTAACCGACCGCCCGGAGCGCTTCTTCGTGAGTGAGCTGATTCGCGAAGCCGCCATGCTCAACACGCGCCAAGAGGTCCCCTACGGCATCGCGTGCGAGCTCGACAGCTATCGTGAGGAGGGCGGGCTGCTTCACATCGAGGGCACCCTCATCGTCGAGAAGCAGAGCCACAAAGCTATCGTCATCGGCAAACGGGGCGACGTCATCAAGAAGATCAGCACCGAGGCGCGCCTGCAGATCGAAGCCTTCTTGGAGCGGAAGGTGTATATTCGTTTGTTCGTGAAGGTCGTCCCCGGTTGGACCCGTGACCCGATCAAGGCTCGAGAGCTTGCGATCAAGGAGGGTCAAGCATGAGCCGGCGCCGTCGCCAGCATGCGCGTCGACCGGCGGGCTCGATCGTCAACAGGCCGTTGGTCGCCATCGTCGGGAGGCCCAACGTAGGCAAGAGCACGTTGTTCAATCGTTTGGTCGGACAGCACGTTGCCATCGTGGAGGATATCCCCGGGGTGACACGCGATCGCCACTACGCGGACGCTTTCGCCTTGGGGCGCGAGTTTGTGTTGATCGACACGGGTGGCTTCGATCCCGACAGCGATGATCCGATGAAAGCGGGTATCACCAGCCAGGTCCGGTTGGCGCTCGAAGAGTGCGACGTCGTGGTCTGTGTGGTCGACGCAATGGTCGACCCCTTGCCAGCGGATCGTGAAGCCGTCGCTCTGCTGCGCGACGCAGGCAAGCCGGTGATCTTCGTCGCGAACAAGGCGGACTCGAAGCCGAAGGACCACTACGCCGTGTCGTACTACGAGCTCGGGATCAGCTCGATCATGCCGATCTCCGCGCTCCATGGACGCGGTATCGGCGACTTGGAAGAGGAGATCGCCAATCACCTGCCCGAAGCCGTCGAGCTCATGGAGCCTGAGCTGAACGTCCCCCGGGTAGCGATCATCGGTAGGCCCAACGCGGGAAAGTCTTCCTTGGTGAACCAGCTGTGCGGCGAGGAGCGCCAGTTGGTCGACGACCGTCCGGGAACCACGGTCGACAGCGTCGACACCCTGGTCGAACGCGACGGCACGAAGTTGATCCTGATCGACACGGCGGGCATTCGGCGCAAGCGGAGTGTGAAGAAGCAGGGCGTGGAAGGCCTGAGCGTGCTCCAGGCGATTCGATCGATCGAGCGAAGCCACGTGGTCGTGCTCATGATCGACGCCGAGGCGGGTGTGGGTGAGCAGGACGCAAAGATCGCAGGCCTAGCCCATGATCGAGGCCGCGCGCTGATCATCGCGCTGAACAAGACCGACCTTCTGAACCGCGAGGCTCAGAAGAAGATGATGGACCGCACTCGTGAGGTCCTGGCCTTCGTACCCTGGGCGCCCCTGGTGACGGTGAGCGCGCTCAAAGGGCGAGGCATCACGGCCCTCGTTGGGCGGGTGCAAGACGCGGTCACGGAGCACCGAAAGCGCATCGGCACGGCGGAGCTCAATCGCTTTTTCGAGGAAGTGCTCGAAAAGCACCCCCCGCCAACCATGCATCATCGTCCGATCCGATTCTATTACGTCACGCAGGCGACGATCGGCCCGCCTACCTTCGTGGTCATGGCCAACGAACCGAACGCAGTGCACTTCAGCTACCAGCGCTACGTCGTCAATCAGATTCGCAAGCGCTTCGGATTCAGGGGAACACCGATTCGTGTCCGCTACCGCGGCAAGAAGAAGCGCGAGAAAAAGTAGCTACGCGAGCCCGCTACTCCTGCACCAACAGGAAGTGCGCGGTCGCCACCGCGACTGGACGCTCGGGATCGTCCTGGTACGCGAAGACGCGAACGTTGGCGACGCGCCGTCCGTGGCGCGTAAACGCGGCGCGAGCGAACACATCCTCGGGGCCAGCGCCACGAAGATATTCGACAGTGATGTTGATCGTCTTGGGCACTGCAGTCGTCTCTCCATGCCATAGGAGCTTGAAGATCGCGGTCGACTCCATCAGTGCGCCCAGCGTGCCACCATGCAACGCCGGGACCGACGCATTGCCGACCAGGTGATCGGAGTAGCGCATGCGGCCGATCACCTCGTCATCGACCAACTCCGCCGTGATGCCCATGAATCGCGCATAGGGAATCGCCTCTTGAATTGCCGTGAAATCGCCTGTGTCGCGCAGCGTCGCCACCGCATCGCGGAGGGTCTTGTGGACGCTCCTTCCTCACTTCGAGGCCCCTCGTCCCGAAACACTACGAAGGTACCCGAGGAGGTCGCTATCGGGCTCGCCTTGTCACCGTGGTGTGCGGAAGCGCGGACGAAGGCGACGTGCCGAGTGACCTTGTAGCAATGTGCATCACAAATCACCTCCTGGTGGGGCAGCGCCGGGCGCACGTAGTCGATTCGTAGGTCGAGAGTGGCGATACGCCGGGGCGCTACGAGCGACATGATGACGGCACCGCCACATGTGGCGTCGATTAAGCTGGTGATACAGCCACCGTGGAGCACGCCTGTTTCGGGATTGCCCACGAGGTCTTCGCGGTACGGGAGCGCGAGAGACAGGTGCTCGGGCCTGTAATCGACGACGCGAAGATTCAAAGCCTGGTTGTGAGGGACCGCGCCGACGTAGCGCCCTTCCAGGCGCTTCTTGATTTCATCTTTCTGGGAGAGAAACGGGTCAGACATGGTTAAGCAACCGGCGGAGGTGGCGGAGCTGCTTGCTCCCCCAGCCAAGTATCGGAGGAGACGAACTCGACCCCCCCCACCGTCTTGGAAGCCAGAAGATCGGGGTGATCGGTCAGCACCCTGCCCACGCCGGCAGCTTTGGCGAGCGCGACGAGCGCCTTGTCCCAATCCTCGATGAAGAACTCCTCGGTCGGCACGACGTCCACCAGACTGCGAAGGGTCGCCATCTGCTGCGCGACAGCCCCGTCTTTGAACTCGGGGATTGCGCGAAGCATCGACTCGACGCGCTCCATGACCCAGCCCGACGCCTTTGGCTTGCCAGGGCCTCCCCCGCTAGAGCCTCCAAAGGCGCGCCGGACGACGTGCTCAGGCGGGGAGCCGAGCGCAACCGACGCGTTGACGTAAATGTCGGGGCCCAGAACGACGTCCATGCTGCGACTCTAACACGGACGATACTCACGTGACATACTGACGCCATGATCATGCCCGTACGCGTTTGTTTCATTTGCCTGGGGAACATTTGCCGGTCGCCCACCGCCGAAGCGACGATGCGCCGACTGCTCGAAGAGGAGCAGCTCACCGCTCACATCGAGATCGACAGCGCGGGAACGGGGGACTGGCACGTCGGGGAACCACCGGACCGTCGGGCGACAGCCGCCGCCAAACGCCGGGGCATCGAGATGGGCGGGCGGGCGCGTCGAGTGGTGGCGAAGGACTTCGAGCACTTCGACTACGTGATTGCTATGGACCGCGCGAACCAGAGTGATCTCTTGCTATTGGCGGCGAGCCCGGCCGGCAAGGCCAAGGTCGAGCTTTTTCGCAACTACGATCCCGTGTCACCCCGCGACGCCGACGTCCCGGACCCGTACTACGGCCAAGGCGAC
Source organism: uncultured bacterium (assembly GCA_965369435.1). GTDB lineage: Bacteria > Myxococcota_A > Polyangia > Polyangiales > Houyiibacteriaceae > SG8-38. The sequence goes on along the minus strand of CBDURI010000037.1, from coordinate 10,469 downwards.
GGTTTCGAGACGGTCCTCGACATCTGCGAGGCGGCGTGCCGAGGGCTCCTCCGAGATATCCGAGAAAATCACCCGCTATGATTCCGGAGCTGCGCGACGCGGTCGGACGCCAACTAGGCACACAGGTGCTCGAGGCGACGCGACTCGGCGGCGGAGACATCAACGACGCATTCGAGGTTTCGCTAGAAGATAGAACGCGGATCTTCGTCAAGACGCATCCCGATCCGCCCGGCGGCATGTTCGGAGCGGAGGCGCGCGGGCTCCGCTGGCTGGAAGAAACAAAGGCGATTCGCATCCCGCGCGTCATCGCATTCTCTGACGAACGGCCGGCGTACTTGGCGCTCGAGCTGCTGACGCCAGCGCGACCGCAACCCGATTTCGAAGAGGCGCTGGGGCATTCCTTGGCCGCCTTGCACGCGTTTGGCTCGCCATCGTTCGGGCTGGACCATGACAATTTCATCGGCCGCCTACCGCAGACGAACGCGACGGCCGACGATTGGGCATCGTTCTACTGGACGTCCCGGATCGAGCCGCAACTGCGTCTCGCGACCGACCGTGGCCTGATCGACGGCGAGACCAACTCGCGTTTCGACTCGCTTCGGCGCGTTCTTCCCGAGCGCGTCGGACCTGCTGAGCCTCCGTCGCGCCTCCACGGAGACCTTTGGGGCGGAAACCTCCACGTGGACGAAGAGGGACGGCCGTGTTTGATCGACCCCGCCGTCTACGCTGGGCACCGAGAGATCGATTTGGCAATGATGCGACTGTTTGGTGGGTTCGGCGAACGCGTGTTTGCCGCGTACGAGGACGCATCGCCGCTCGCGCCCGGCGCCGGCGATCGGGTTCCTCTCTACCAGCTCTACCCGTTGATGGTGCACGTCAACCTGTTCGGCGGGTCCTACGTAGACTCGGTGAGGCGCGCGCTCTCGGCTTGCGTCTGAGGCTCCGCGCGGCCGCCGGACAGTTCTTGACACCCGGGAAACGGAGGCCCAGATACTCTTGATGGGTAACTCGGAAGCGGTTCTGTTGGTCGACCACGGCAGCCGGCGAGCCGAAGCCAACGCGCTGCTCGACCAGGTCGCCGCGCTCGTGAAGCAACGCCTTGGCGCCGGAGGCATCGTCGAGCCGGCGCACATGGAGATCGCAGAGCCCACGATCGCGCAAGGCTTCACCCGCTGCGTCGAGCAAGGCGCAACCAGGGTCGTCGTACATCCGTTCATGCTTGCGCCGGGACGGCACGTGACGGAGGACCTCCCCCGGTTGGTCGCTGAGGCGGCCGCACTGCACGCCGGGGTGGACTTCATGATGGCAGCCCCGCTCGGGAGCCACGCGGGGGTCATCGATGCGGTGATCGACCGATGCGACGCGGCACTTGGGGGCAGCGAGCCCGGCCGGCGCTAGGGAATCAGGACCACCTTACCTGTGGTTTTTCTGGCGCCCAGCGCGTCGAGCGCATCCTTGGCGTCCACCAGCGGATGGGTCGCCGATACCAGCGGCGCGATCTTGCCGGCGGCGTACAGCTGCGAAAGCGCTGCCTGGGCCTCCTGAAGCACCTGCGGATCTTTGCTGAAGTAGAGCCCCCAATGTAGCCCGACCAATGAGAAGTTCTTCACGAGGACGCGGCTCATCTTCGCCGACGGAATGCGCCCACTCGCAAAGCCAATGATGAGAAGTCGCCCTTCGAAGGCGATGCACTTGGTCGAGAGGTCGAACGTGTCCCCGCCGACGGGGTCGTAGACGACGTCAGCGCCACGCCCGTCGGTGAGCTCCTTGACGCGTTCGACCCATTGCTCGTCGCGGTAGTTGAGAACGACGTCAGCGCCGTTCTTTTTCACGAGGTCGAGCTTGTCCTGTGTGCCCGCCGTACCGATGACCCGCGCGCCCAACGCAACACCGATCTGAACGGCTGCAAGGCCGACACCGCCCGCTGCGGCGTGCACCAAGAGTGTCTCCCCTTCCCGCAGGTTGGCCCGGTGCACGAGGCCGACGTACGAAGTCTGATAGACGATGCCCATCGCCGCGGCTTCCTCGACTGTCATGCGTGGCGGCATGGCAAAGACGCGCTCCTGCGGAGCAGCCACCGTGGAGGCGAAACCGCCGTACTCGAGCAGCGCGCTCACGCGATCACCGACCGCGAACCGATCGACCCCTTCGCCAAGCTCACGGACAATGCCCGCCACTTCCGCACCGGGTGAGAACGGCAACTCTGGGCGAACCTGGTACTTGCCCTGCGTGATCAGGATGTCGAAGAAGTTGCAACCCGCAGCGCCCACATCGATCACGACCTGACCGGGTGCAGCTCGGACCGCATCCAGCTCCTCGCGCTCCAGGGCGCCCGGACCTCCGAGCTCACGGACGACCATCCTGTACATGAGCGCGAAGTTTGCCTGTAAAAACGGGCCGCGACTAGCAGGTCACGCCAAAAATGACTTCCTGCTGGTATAACGGACCGGTGGTCGGGCAAAAACGAAAGCACTCGTTGCCAGCGGGTGTCGTTCCCGGGCGTCGGCAAGACGACGCCGAGGACGGCGGGTCCCGCGTCCGCGCCAAGGCACCGCCACCCATAGAGGAAGGCTCGCGCACCCACGCGGTACCCCACGAGACCCCGGCCGAGCATGCCCAGAAACTGGTTGCTGAGCTGCTCACGCTCGGTCCTGACGAGATCGCTCCTGTCGTTAGGCGCCTCCTCCCGCTCGGCAACTTCGCCCTCGAAGAGATCTCCGTGCATTTCCCTGGGACACTTTGGCGCCCTTCCCTCGTCACCGATTCACGCCTTCCGCGGCCGGAAGAGATCTCGGCGAGCGCGGCGGCGCTCGCCACGTTCGCAGAGGAGGCGATTCCCTACCTTACGCGCATGATGCGTCACTCGAGCGCAAACGTCCGATACTACGCCGCCGTCATTTGCGGATCATACGCGAACACCCGGCTGATCGAGCCACTCATGCAAGCCTCGTTGGATGAGGATCGAGAGTGTCGCCGGGTCGCGCTTCATCTGTTGAGTGCATACCAACACGAGCCCGAATACCGAAACGCGTTGGTGGAGCTCCGCCGCTGCGCCGCCGACACTGCGTTGCCAATCGGCATGAGACGGAGGGCGATCTCCGCGCTGACCCAGCTACGCGACGGGGCATCGGCGCCGCTATTCGTGGACTTACTAGCTGACGCCGACCGCGGCATCGCGACCGCGTGCCGCGTGGGCCTGAGGGTGCTCACCGCGCACGATTTCGGGTTCTCCCGTGACCCCTGGCTCCGGTGGCTGTCCGAGCGCGGCCAAGAGATTCGCGTTCAATGGCTGATCGAAGGGCTTGGCGACAGTCGCACCAATGTTCGACTCCTGGCGTCGCGCGAGCTTTGGCAGTTGACGAGGTTCCTGCAACCTCTTTCTGAAACGGCCCAGCGCGAGGAATTTCGCGCTACCCAGCGAAACTATGAACGCTGGTGGACGAAAAGCCACTCGGAGTAACTACAACACCCTGGCGTCGCGCAGTGACGCGCGCAGCGGGCCGACCCCTTCGAATAGGACGGAACGAATCCCAACCTTCCGGGCGGCTTCGCAGTTGCCGACGCGATCATCGATGAATACGCAGTCCTCGGCAGGTACGCCCAGCTCGTTCAACACGTGCTCGTACGCCGCGGATTCTGGCTTTCTCAAACCGGTCATGCACGAGACGAATGTCCACTCGAGAAACCGCGACGGACTCAGTCGCTCCTCGATGAGCCGATACCATATGGGATAGTTCGAGAAGGCGTGCATGGTGACCCCGATACCGGAGAGCTCGGCGAGAAGCTCCTCGACACCCGGCAGCCATCGGTACGACGCACGAATGGTGCTGACGAACCTCTTTCGATCGAAGTCGCGGCCATCGGCGAAGAAACTCACGAGAAAGTCCTCTTCAGAGCGCTCGCCCAGCTCGAACTCCACCCATGCGCGCGGATGCTTCGCCTCGAGCAGCGCGTCGAACGTCATCCCGAAGAACTCGGGCATCTCGGCGAAAAACGGGTCTTGGACGAGAGTGCCCATGACGTCCCAAAGCACGATGGAGCGCATGACCTTACCCTACCGCGCGTTGTTCCAAGCCGTGGCGGCGAAGTTTGTCGAGGAACGTCGTGCGCTTCAACCCCAGCATGCGTGCGGCCTCGCTCTTGTTGCCCCCGGACCGAAGGAGAGCTCGCTCGAGCAGTCGACGCTCGACCTCGACGTAGGTGCCACTCAATGACTCCCCTTCATCGGCGGCGGGCCACGCCAGTGGAGGCAGGTCGCTGACGGCGATCGTCTTTGTGGAGGCTTCAGGGACTGCAAGCTCGATCACCAGCTCGAGCTCCGCAACGTCGCCGGGCCAGTCGTGGTCGACCAAGGCTTCCATGGCGCGCTGCTCGATGCCCACGGGCTCACGCGCCAAGACGCGGCACGCCCGGTCGATGGCGAGCAGGACGAGCGAGGGAACATCTTCACGTCGTTCACGAAGCGACGGGATCGTCAAACCGGGCCCGGACAAAGAGTTGGCCAGGTTCGGGTCGAGCGCGCCGCGGCGCCGCAACTCGCCCAACGACGCGCGGGAAGTCGCGATCATCCGAGGTCGCATGGACGGAGAAACTGTGCCGTCGTCCGGGCCCGTCCCATCCTCTGCCAGCGCTTGTGCGAGGCGCGCCTGAGCGGGTTTGGGCAAGGCCGGCAGATCACGCAGGAGCAACGTGCCGCCGGTGGCGGATTGAAACCAACCCGTGCGGCGTTCGGCCTCCGAGCCGAAGAGCAGGCTCATCACCTGATCCAAAGGCGCCGCCGAGCAATCCGCCACGACGAACGGCGCCTCCCATCGTGGCCCGCGGTCGTGGATGAAGCGCGACACCGGCAACACCGGCGAGCCCGCGGGCGCAATCAAGAGGACAGGGTCGTCCACCCGGGCCAGCTCGATAGCACGCGTCTGAACGCGCCTCATCGACTGACTGTACGCAACGTGCAGGGTCTGATCTTCAGCAAGCCCTCGGCCTAGTACGTCGCACTGCCCTCGAAGCTGCTCGAGCTCCCCTTCGAGCGTCGTGATTCGGTCTTCGGCGTCCCTCCTCAAGGAAGAGAGGCGATGAATATGTGTGTCGGCCCGGCGTTGAGCGAGTGCCGACGCGAGTGCACCGCCGAGCGAATCCCCCAAACGGCCAAGCTCTTCGAGCTCGACGCGCGAGAGCCTTTCCGACGAACCGATCGAGGGCAAGAACAGCATCCCCTCGATGTGCTCGAGGTGGACACACGGGAGCACGCACCCGGTCGACCGGCTCTGCATCGCGCTCATCGCCTCCCGAACGGACGGCTCGCGAACCGCCCTGTCCCGAAGGCTCCCGAGCTCGAGAATACTGTGCTGATCATTGGCGAACAGGAGCCGCGTGACCGCGTCGGGGGCCTTCCCGGTCCTGATATTCACACGATCTCCAACATCCAGCCGAACCCGAAGCGGAGGCTCCAACGTGTAAAGCTCGGGCGAGCCATTGGCGCTCTCGAACGCCCTCGTCAGCGGCACGAGAACCCCCGAAGCGATGTCCTCGAGCGTGGCGCCACCAACCAGGCTGAGCCTCGCTGCTTCGGCACCGTCCACGAGTTGGCCGGACATGCTCCAGACCGTGCGGGTCGAGAGCCTTCGCGCAAGCGAGAACGACACCCACCAAAGAACGCCAGATCCGAGCGCGAGGGCGCCTAGCTGCCAACGCCCGAGCGGAGCCTCCGGCACGAGCACATAAGCCGCAACGAAGCACACCGTGCATGCCGCGATCGCCGGAACACCGACACTACGCAACGAGCGCCATCGCGGATCGATCCACGCGAGGTGCCCGAGCCAAAGCAACGAGGCAACGGCGAACTCGACGGACGTCGCCAGCGAACCCGCGAATGGGCCGAACCACGCATACGCCAGCCCGACAGCCAAGCTGACGAGCGCAATGCCCGACAGCGCGCCCTCGACCCCGTGACCTCTCCCAGCGAGCACAATTTGATGGAGCGCCCCCGTCGCCAGGATACCTGTCACTACGACAACGCCGAACGTCGACCCGGGAAGGAGGCCCTCTTGCGCCAAGCCGGCACCGAGGAGCGCCGCCAAGGCAAAACCAGCGAGAGCGCCGGCTCGAACGAGCTTCCTCGTATCGCGCGGCAGAACGAGATCGAGCATCACCAACGCGACGATCAGCCAAGCGATGTCATGGGCACGGCCGAGGACGGGCGATGCGGTGCGAGCGGAAGCCAGCGCGACTGCCAAGCTCACGCCCATCACCGCCAGCCTGGACGCACCGCGAGCGTTGGGTCGCATCCCCAGCACGGCGAGCGGGGTCAGGGAAAGCGCCAACGACAGCAGGGCGACGAACCACTCGGGGGACGCGGCGGTGGTCGAAGAAGCCCTCGCGGCCAGAACATAGAGAACGGACGCAGGACCCAGTATTGTGAGAAGCCTCGGGATTCGCACGATTCGAGCTCGTTGATTCGACGGGGCCGGAGTCTATCACTGGCGGTGCGCATGACCAGAGCCGTCGGACTCCGGCTCGACGAACATGCGAAAACCGACGCGCTGCCACCAAACTCGGTACTTCTGCTGTGCGGCCTCGCGCTCTTTCTTCGAGAGCCCCGGCCCGTAGCCGAAGTATTCCTGTGTGAGATGCTTGAGCTCGTCGCTGGCGCGCCGCCGCAGTCGTTCGTCCGGGTGCATCAGCCCATCGATCAGCCACTCCACCCGATGCTGCCCGCTGTGCTTGTCGGACCACGCGGTCCACTTCTTCTTGTGGGTACCGAAATCTTGGCAACTCAGGCGCACTAAGCTCGCGTGGGAAGCGCGAATCACCTGGATCTCTGGGCTTTCGAGCAACGAAACGAAGAAGTCGAACGATTCGGCGTCGCGCAGCCTCCCGAGCGCTTCGATCGAGGTCACCTGGGGATGGAGTCTTCGGCCATCGCGTGCCGAGGCTCGTAGGCGCTCGATCAGCTGCATGAACTCGACCTCGCACGCATAGAGGACACTCAAGGCACGGTACGCAGCGCTGCGAGCGCCGGGATCCGAATCGAACAAACGGCGACCAACGGGTTGCACGAGATCGGGATGCACGAACTCAGACGCTAGAACGGTGGCGTAGTAGCGGGTATCGGCGTTCTCCGCGTCGAGGAGGGGAGTCAGGTACGGGACCGAGCGCTGCCCAAAGGCGACGAATGTTCGAGCGATCGGCGACACGTCCCTGCCTGCTGGAATCCGTGCGTGAGGCTCGTTGCGATCAAACCACAGCGTGCCCGGAAACTCGCGGGCCAGGGCTGGAAGCGCGACCTCACCCACTGCGAGCACAGGTAGGATCAGCATTTCGTCTTCAGGGCCGGCATCGCGGAGCGTCGCAACCAACTCCTCGACATCGTCGCCGACGTCGACGATGACGCTGGGCAGCGAGCCCTCCGACGTACCGGGCGGAGGCGCGGGCGCCCATCGTCGTTCGGCCGGTTCGTATTCGGCATGGGGCGGCGCGGAGATGGGCCCATGCGGACTGAGGGACACGACGTCGTGTGTGATCGCGCTTCCGTCGTTGTCGCGCCGCGGGTCAGGTGGCATCGAGCGCTTGCGCTGTGTCGAAGGTGGAGCGGGCGCCGGCTGCCATCCGGGAGTGGACTCGCGAGGCGCGGGGGCGGGTTGCCACTCAGAGACCGGCTCGCGCCGAGCGGACGGGGACGAATCAGCTCTCCGTCCTGCCGGTCGCGAAGCCTTCGGTTGCGCGGATGGCCGTCCCAACACCTCTGGAGGGCGAGGCGGGAGACTATACCGGCTCGCGCTGCTGAAACCCGACTGAGGCTCCGAGCGCTTGCGCCGAGGCGTCGCAGGATCGGAGTCTCGAAACGTCCCCGCAGGAACCGAGGAGCCGATCTGAGGTAGCACGGCCGGCGGGGGTTCCGTGTCGGCCATGCCGACGGGCGCGGGGACGGAGGATTCGACGCGGGGATACGAGCCGGAGACCTCCTTGCTCGGAGGGAGTGAGCTGCGCTTCCCGACCCCTTCGAACGGCGCGACATAGGGAATCGAGCCCGCGTCCGATGCCTCGAGGCGGCCGTCGAGGTGACGCATCCGAGCGGTCATCTCGATGTCATAGTGACGAGCCAGGCCCGCCTCGACGCGCACGGAACAAACGACACGCTGCACAGGGTCGATGCCCAGCTCGAAAGAGATCTCCCGGAGGGTGGCTTCCGGTAGCGGACGGTCGACCGCAAGCACCACGGCGTCTTCGGTGCGTGCCACCGGAATCAAACGGTGCCGGACTGCGAACTCCCTGGGCAGCACGCGGACGGTGCTGATCGGAGTTCGCATCACTTCGTCGCGCGTTGCCGGCAAAAGCCCATACACGGCCGCGCAGTAGGCGTTCATCTCGTTCTCGCGCAGGAAGTCGAGCTCGAGCAGCACGGTGTCGAGGTTGCCACCACGCATGACCTGCTCCTGGATCGCCTCCTGGACTCGATCCACGGGGATCACCTGATCGCGAACCAAGAGCGAGGCGAGAACGGACATGACCAGCGCAATGGTGGCGTTGGTCCCATCGGCGTGTCAACGAGCTTGTCAGCCGGGGTCGAGCCGGTCCCGCACGAGGGTGAGGGCCGCAGCTACGGCTGTCTCGACCCGCAGCACCCAGGTTCCGAGGCTGGCGACGGAAAACCCCGCCTCTTCGAACATTCCGACCTCGGCGGCGGTGAAGCCCCCCTCGGGCCCAATGGCACACCATACTTGTTCAGGGGTACCAACGAAGGCCAGCGCTCCCCGCGACCGCGCCCCGAACAGAACCCCGGCCGCCTCCTTGGGCATCTGCTCCAAGCAGGTGGCGTACGCTTGGGGGCCGTGCACGACGGGCACGTCGTTTCGCTCGCACTGCGCGGCTGCCTCGCTGGCGATCCGTGTCAATCGATCGAGCCGCGACCGTGCACGCCCCGGGTCCCAGCGGGGAACGGTTCGCTCCGTGTACATCAGTGCGACTTCGTCCACGCCGAGTTCCGTAGCCATGCGTACGCAATCGTCCAGCTTGGACCCTTTCGGAATCGCGAGCATCAACACGACGCGCGCGCGTTGTATCTCGGCGAGCTCCGGCGTCCGTACTTGGCACACCACCTGCTCGCCTAGAGATTCGATCTTCGCCCCTGCGGCGCGGCCCCTGCCGTCGAAGAGCACGACCTCATCGCCCGCGCGAAGGCGCCACACGCGAACATGGCGGCTCGCGGCCTCTGCGAGGGTAACCGTCCCAGCCACATCGGGCAGATCGGGTACGTAGAGTCTGCGACCCGTCATGACTCCGCCGGCCTCAGGAGACAGGCGCACCACTCGCCTTCTTCGACACACTCCTCGGGGCGCAGCGGAGCATACGCAGCGAGCAGCTCATCCCGCTCCCCCCGGAGAACGCCGCTCAGCACGAGAAAGCCCGCCGGTGCGATGCGGTCCCGGAACAAGTCGGCCATGCCGAGCAGGACCCGCGTTTCGATGTTCGCGAGGACGATGTCATAGGCGCCATCTATTTCTCCGAGGCTGCGGGAAGATGCCTCCATACGAGACGCCACACCGTTGAGCTCGGCGTTGCGACGGGCAACGACGCAAGCGTCTTCGTCGATGTCGACCGCGACGGCGGACGCCCCCCCGAGAAGGAGCGCCGCGATCGACAGCACCCCGCTACCGCAACCCACATCAAGCACCCGTTCGTCACCGGTGACGTGCTGATCGAGCAGCTGCAACACGAGTCGCGTCGTTTCGTGGTCGCCGCTTCCGAATGCGTTCTCTGGGTCGATCGTCAACACCACGTCGTTGGGCTCGTTCCGTGCCTCCTCCCACGACGGGTGCAACAAGAGACGTCTCCCGATGCGTTGTGCACTGAAGCCGCGCCGCCATTCGACCGCCCAGTCTTCATGCGGAAGATAGATGATCTCGGCTTCGTGCTCTTCGCGGATCTCCTTCAACGCGTGCTGCGCGGTGGTCTTGTCGGCAAATGCCGCGACGACGACGACCCGCCCCGGCGCCGGGCCGCGCACCAAAGTGGTCTCGTCGCGTTCTTCGAGACCGGTCGCGCCGAGCTCCCACAATGTCAGTTGCGCGAGCTCGAGTTGATCGGGTCGAACCCGGACCGTGACGAACGGATGGCGCCGCGCGTCGGACATCAAACGTCGACCATGCGCGCGGAGAGATAGATCACGAGGAACAAAATCCAGGTGATTGGGCCCAGGCGATTGCCCCCGCGCCATGCGACGATTGGCGTGAAGACCGGCACGAGAAACCCTAGGTAACGCCACTGCGCAGCCAAGGGCCCCGCGAGCACACGCCAAGCCATCACGAGGTGCGTGAACAGAAGCGCGGCGCCAGAAAGAGCCCAAAGCGCGAGCAACCAGAGTTCCACACCCCGCTTCTAGCCTATTGTGGGGAGTCTCCCCAGTCGAAAGGAGAGATCACTGGCACTGGCGCTGGCACTGACCCTGACACTGACCCTGGCACTGACAC
>CBDURI010000036.1:0-15057 GCA_965369435.1 uncultured bacterium | reverse complement strand
GCGGCGATCATCGAAGACGGCTTTTCGCGCGATACGCTGAAGCGGATTTGGGAGTCGATCCGCGCGACATGTGAGGAAGCGGGTACGACCATCGTGACGGGGGACACCAAGGTGATGGGGCATGGCGAGCTCGATGGCCTGGTGCTGAACACGACAGGGGTTGGTCTCACCAAGCGGCTGGTTTCCGATGCGGGACTTCGACCAGGCGACAAGATCTTGGTCACAGGAACGATGGGTGATCACGGGCTCGCGATCATGGCGACGCGCAACGAGCTTGCGTTGGACACAACCCTCGAATCCGACGTTGCACCGGTGCACACGCTGGTGCGTCGCGCACTCGACGTCGGAGGGGAGGGCGTGGTGGCCCTCAAGGATCCGACGCGCGGCGGCTTGTCCAGCGCGCTGCACGAGATGGCCGAGAAGAGCGGCGTCGGGATCATCATCGACGAGACGGCGGTGCCGCTCCGTGACGAGGTCCGTGCTGTCGGAGAGCTCCTCGGCATCGACCCGCTGGTGTCGGCCAACGAGGGCAAGGCCGTCTTTGGGCTGCGGCCCGAGAGCGCAGACGGGGTGCTCGACGCCATCCGCTCGCACCCGCTTGGCCGAAACGCTGCAATTGTGGGCGAATGCGTGCCCGAGCGACCCGGGTTCGTGGTGCTCGACACCGGGTTCGGAAGCCGCCTGTTGGCCGAACCGGAGGGCGAGCTCCTCCCGAGGATCTGCTGAGCGATGGGCAAGATGGAGCAGATGAAACACATTCGAGTCGAGCGAGAAGGCGCCGTGGGCATCCTGACGATCGCGCGTCGCGAGCGCCTCAACTCGCTCGATGTGAAGACGGCCCAAGATTTCCGCAGAGCCGGGCTGCAACTCGCGCGCGACCGTGACGTGCGCGCGGTGGTGATTCGTGGCGAGGGCGGCGTGTTCTGCAGCGGCGCCGACTTGAAGTACATCCGCGACGGCGGCGACCAAGACGACCTCGGTTACTTGCAGCCAGAGACCCGGAAACCGGATGAGGGCTACGGAGAGATCTTCAAACAGATCCTCGAGTACATCCACAGCACGATTTCGGAGATCCGCCGAGCGCCGAAACCCTTCATCGCCGCGGTCGACGGCCCGGCTGCCGCAGGTGGTTTCGGAATCGCGATGAGCTGTGACCTCGTCGTCGCCTCGGAGCGCGCCTGGTTCGAGTGGGCGTACTTCAAGACCGGACTCACCGGCGCGGAGAGCTCGACATTCTTTTTGCCCCGCTTGGTAGGCCTTCGAAAGGCACTCGAGCTGGTGCTCTTGAATCCGCGCTTGACCGCGCGAGAGGCTCTCGACTGGGGGCTGATTAACCGAGTAGTTCCGGATGGTTCGCTTGATTCTGAGGCATTGAAAATCGCGACCCAGCTTGCGGAGTCGCCCACTGCGGCGGTCGGTGTAGCCAAGAACCTCCTCAACCAGGCGGCAGGGATGGATCGCCTCGACGTTCATCTCGACGCCGAGCTCACGGAGCTCGCGCGGATGGCGGACGGCCCGAACTTCGCCGAAGGGCTCGCGGCCTTCTTCGAAAAACGTTCACCGGAGTTCGAAAGCGAGTAGCGGCATGCACGAGTACTCCATCGTTGCTTCTTTGATCGATCGCGTGCAGCAAGAAGCGGATGCGCACGGTGGCTCTCGTGTGTATCGGTTGCACGTAAAGATCGGCGAGCTGTCGGGAGTCGAGGTCGAGTTGCTGAAGACCGCGTTTGACACCTTTCGCGAGCGAACGATTTGTGATGGAGCCGAGCTGGCAATCGACATGGTGGCTGCAGCCTGGGCATGTCCCTCATGCAAGCGCGCGGTCGCGCGTGGCGCGATCTTGCGGTGCGACGACTGCGGGCGGCCGGCTCGCATGCTCCAGGGAGACGAGATCATCTTGCAACGGATTGAAATGGAGGCCCCCCATGTGTGAGACCTGCGGATGCGGTGATCCAGAGATCGTGCCGATTGAGGTGCAGGAGCGAATCCTCTCCGACAACGACGCCCAGGCGGGGCATAATCGTAGTCATTTCCACGCGTTAGGCATGCTGGCGATCAATCTGATGGGCTCCCCGGGGTCCGGAAAGACCGCGGTTCTCGAGGCCACCGCCAAGGCGGCAGGCGAGCACCTCAAGCTCGGGGCTGTCAGCGGTGACCTGGCGACCGATCGCGACGCCGATCGGCTGAACGCTTCGGGCATCGTCTCGGCGACCATCACGACGGGATCGGCCTGTCACCTCGATGCGCGTCTGGTTCATCGCGCTTTGCATGACTTCCCATCGAACGACCGCGACATCTTTTTCATCGAGAACGTCGGTAACCTGGTCTGCCCTGCGATCTATGACCTCGGCCAAACGGCGAACGTCGTCGCGCTATCGGTCACCGAAGGCGAAGACAAACCGCTCAAGTACCCCGTCATGTTTCAGAAGGCGGATCTGGTCTTGCTCACGAAGGTCGATTTGATTCCGCATCTCGACTTCGACTTGGCAGCGGTGGAAGACGCAGTCGCCCGCGTGATGCCCGAGGCCCATATGTTGAAGGTGTCGGCGAAGACGGGAGAAGGCATCGACGCCTGGTTGCAGTGGCTCGAGAGGCTGCGCCCTGCGCCGGTCGAGCAGTCCGCGGCAAGACATCCGCACGAGCATCATCATGAGCACCACTAGCCTCTTCGTGTCTCTCGCAATCGGCGCTATCACCATAGGATCATTGCATTCTTTGGCGCCGGACCACTGGGTGCCCATCGCCGCGGTGGCGCGGGCGCGCAACTGGTCGAGGGCGCGGGCGGCGCGTGTGGCGTTCATCTGCGGGCTCGGCCACGTGACGGTCTCGGTGCTGCTCGGGTTGCTCGCGCTGATGTTTGGCGCGCAGCTTTTTCAATCACTGGGCGAGCGCATGGTGTCGGTCGCGGGTCTGCTGTTGATCGGCTTCGGCGTCGCGTACGCCATCTGGGGTCTCCGTGGTGCGTTCGTGCATCGGTTGCACGGGCATCATCATCATCACTACGATCACGTGCACGACGCGTCACGCGCGTCGACATGGTCGTTGTTCTTGATCTATTGCGCGGACCCGTGCGTCGCCGTGATTCCGATCCTGTTCGCCGCAGCGCCGCTGTCCGCCGCGGAGACGGTGTCCATCGTCGTGGCGTACGAGGTTGCGACGGTTGGCGCGATGGTGACCTTGGTCGCCTTGGCGCACTCCGGCGCGCAACTGTTCAAAGGGAAGTGGTTCGAACGCTACGGCGACAGCGCGGCCGGCGCGCTCATCGTGGCGACTGGCATCATGGTGGCCGTCCTGGACTGGTGAGCATGGCGAGTGGACAATTGACAACGGGACTCTATACACGAGGAATATGCACATGAAATTCAAGCAAAATTTGTTGCGAGTGCTCGCTGCGGGCGTTTTGACGATCACAGTTACAGGGTGCACCCAGGTCGATGCCGGTAACCTCGGCGTGGTGACCAAGTGGGGCGAGATCCAAGACCTGGCGTTGCAGGAAGGCATCCACTTCCGGATGCCCGTGCAGACCAACATCATCAACATCTCGACGCGCGTCCAGAGGATGGAAGCAAGCGCGACGGCGTCCTCCAAAGACCTTCAAGTCGTATCGACGAGGATCGTGTTGAACTACCGTCTCGACCCCGCGCAGCTCGTCGAGATCTTCCGCGACATCGGGACGCGCTTGGCCGTGGAGCACACGATCATCGATCCAGCGCTTCAAGAATCGCTCAAACAGGCAACCGCGCAGTACACCGCCGAAGAGCTGATCACCAAACGTGAACAAGTGAAGGGGACCCTCACCGATAGCATCAGGGTGACGCTTGCCAAGAGCAACGTTCTGGTGACCGAGCTCTCGATCACGGACTTCCAGTTCGACGCCCAGTACCAGCAGGCGGTCGAGTCGAAGCAGGTCGCGGAGCAGCGCGCGCTCACCGCGACAAACGATCTTGCGCGCATCAAGGTCGAGGCCCAACAGGCCGAGGCGAAGGCAGTGGGCGAGGCAAAAGCAATGCTCGCGAGAGCCGAGGCCGAAGCCAAGGCGCAGGAGCTCCTGAGGAAGACAATTAGCGCAGAAATCGTGTACTTACGGGCCGTCGAGAAGTGGGATGGGAAGCAGCCAACCATCGTCGGAGAAGGCGGCGCGATTCTCGATCTCGGCGCGATCAAGAAGGCCGCCGGACGCTGATCAGCGCCCGTTCAGCGCCCTTGCTGCACGAGGCTCGCGAGCTTCGGCAGCAGTGACTCGTGAAGGCTGTCGTGACGTGGGTCGTTGCTGCTCATCGCGCGCAGGATGCCGCTGCGATCGATCAGGTGGAAGCCTGGAATGAGCTTCCTGGTTTGCGGGCTGATGAAGCGCTGATCTCCGATCAGGACGACCTGGTTCTTGTTACGATCCATTCCGAAGTGACTGGCCCAGGCGCGCGCGTCCTCCTCGGACGGCGCGCTACGCCCATCGATTCCGTAGAGCACGAGTTGCACGAAGACGATGTCCGGATGGTCGAGTGACACCTTGGCGTAGCCCTGCGCGTACTGCTCGATGGAGTCGAGGCCTGGCTGAGGTGCGATGCCACGAAAGCGCTTCTTGCCGGGCTCGTTGCCGCCGGCGAAGGCATGACAAGCCTTGCACGTGAGTCCGACGACCTCGACGAGCACGACCTTCCCTCGGAAGTCACCGATCGCGGTGGCCTGCCCCGTCTGATCCTTCAAGACCAGGTTCGGATAGAATTGCCCCACCACGGGGGGCCAGTCTCGCAGGGCCTTGGTCGGATCGTACTTTGCGGTGTTTTTCGGGCGGATCGGGTCGCTCTTCGCGCTGAGCTCGACCGGGCCGCTGGGGTGGCCCCGGGTCGTTTGAAGCGCACCCGGGTCCATCTGTTTCAAGGCGGCGATCGGGTCTTTCTCGATCTCTCGGAGCCAGTCTTTACGGGGAGGCGGCGGGGGCGCCTGCAACTTGGAGGCAACCCACTCCGCGTCGATCACAGGCGGAGTCGATTCATCGCTGGGCACTGACTCGGGACCTGCCGTCTTCCTCGAAGCAGCGTCAGGAGAGATGCCCTGATCGCAGCCGAGCAGGAGCGCCACCGAAAGCACGGCGCGCCCGCACAGGTTCCGAAACCCAGTCACGGGGGAAGCGTATCAGAATCCGGCAATGAAGTGGCCGTAGGCCCAGGTCGCCGGAGCGGTGAACGCGAGCGCGTCTGCGCGATCGAGGATGCCGCCATGACCTGGGAGGATACCTCCGCTGTCCTTCACGCCGCTGCTGCGCTTGAGCACCGAGACCCACAGGTCCCCGGCTTGACCCGCGGCGCCCCCGAGAATGCCGAGCGCGATCGCATCGGGCACGTCGAACCTCGGGAGAAAAAAGCTGGTGATGACCGCGAGGCCAACGGAGGCGGCCAGGCCACCCGCGGCCCCTTCGAGGGTCTTTTTCGGAGAGATGCGAGGGGCGAGCTTGGTCTTTCCAAACTTTCGCCCAACGAAATAGGCGGACGTGTCGCTGCCCCATGCGAGGGCCATCGCAAGAAAAACCCATCCCCCAGTGGGAGGGAAATCACGCACCAGTGCCACTGCGGCGAGGCTACCTCCGACATAGATCGGTCCGCCAAGCAGCCAACCAATGCGCGAGCTCGCATCGTGAAGCGGATCTTCTTGCAACAAGCTCCACGCCATCGCGCCGACGGTGATGAGCAACACCACGCCATACACCGCGGTCGTAGTGCCGATGAAGATGATCGCGTACGCAAACAAAACCGACGTGCCGGCACCCCAAATGCGAAGCACGCGCGGCGTCGGAACTTTCATCGCCATTATCTCGTAACCGGCGATCGCGATGCAGGTAAAGATGAACACGCGCCACGGCAAGCGAGGCTCCGCAAACATCATCCATAAGATGAGCGGAACGAGCGGTACGATGGTCGCAACGCGAAGCGCGGTTCCCGACAGAAGTTTCTTCACAGGGGGTTGCTCGATCGCGTCGTTCATAGTGCGCGCTCCAATTCCTTGCGTGCGTCGGCGGCGGATCTGGCACGCTCAGCGTCGGGAACGCGACCGAATCGTCGCTCCCGTCTCTGGTATGCCTCAATCGCGTAATATAGCGAATTTGCATCGAAATCTGGCCAGAGCTCATCCGTGAAATAGAACTCGGCGTAGGCGGATCCCCAAAGGAGAAAGTTACTGATCCGTTGCTCTCCGCCGGTGCGGATCAGCAGGTCGACAGGACCGACATCCATCGACGGAAGCAAGCGAGCGAGCGCCGCTTCATCGATGTCGTTGAGATCGATTTCAGCATCGCGCACTTGGCTCGCAAGCGTGCGCGTCGCATCGATCAACTCTTCACGTCCACCGTACGAGAGTGCAAGCGTCAAGGTCATCCCTTTGTGCGACTCCGTTTCGGAGCTGAGCGAGCGCAACCGCGCCTGCGCATGTTGCGGAAGCTTGTGCAGCCGACCGATTGCGGACAATCGAATCTCGTTGTCGACGAGCTCGTCGCGCTCCGACACGAGGCACTCGCAGAGCAAGTCGACGAGTGCATTGATCTCCGCCTGTGGACGGTCCCAGTTCTGTTCGCTGAACGCGTACAAGGTCAGTGCCGGAATACCGAGCCGTCGCGCAGCGCGCATCGTTGCACGCACCGCATCTGCACCTCGCTCGTGCCCCGCCGTTCGCGGCTCGCCTCTGCCCTGGGCCCATCGCCCGTTGCCATCCATGATGATGGCGACATGCTGCGGAAGGCGGCTAACATCGACCAAGCCCATGGCGAGCGAGTATCATGCGGCCCCGCAGGCAGCAAGAACGCCTGCAGCGATCGGAAGAAGAGCGAAAATGGCTTTCAGTGAAACCAAAGCCGACAGATCTGGCGTATATGAGTCGTTTTTGAGACGTTTACGCGTGTGCTCGGGCTCGTGCGGCATTGAAAGACGGCGACGAATGCTTATGTTGGCCCGCTATGGCTGAGCGTGATTTCTACAAGATCCTGGGGGTGTCGCGCGACGCAAGCCCGCAGGAGCTCAAGAAGGCATACCGGCAGCTTGCCAAGGAGCTCCACCCCGATCGCAACCCGGATGACAAAGAGGCGGAGGAAGGCTTCAAAGATGTGTCCGCTGCGTACGCGGTCGTGTCCGACGCCGACAAGCGGAAACTGTACGACGAGTTCGGTGAGATGGGCCTGCGGGAAGGCTTCGACCCCGAGGCCTACCAAGCGGCGACCCGGGGGGCCGGTGGACCGGGGGGCTTTGGGGGATTCGACTTCGGAGATATTTTTGGAGGCCGGGCACCAGGCGGCGGGGGGGGAGGTCACGTCGAGTTCGACCTCGAGGATCTTTTCGGTGGCCGCGGCCCAAGTCGTGGCGCCTACGTGCGGGCGCCTCAACGGGGTGCCGACATCCAGTCCGAGGTGACCATCGACTTCCGTGAAGCCGTCCTCGGCTGCATGAGGGAGCTGAGTCTTCGTTCGGCGGAGGGAGAGCGGACCCTCAAGGTTCGAGTCCCCGCCGGAGTGCGAAACGACGGGAAGATCCGGCTTCGCGGGCAAGGAGGTCTCGGCGCCTATGGTGGTCGGCCGGGCGATCTCGTGATGAAGGTCAAAGTGAGGAAGCACCCCTACTTTTCGATGCGAGGGAAGCAGCTCCACGTGAGGGTTCCCGTGACGCCCCTCGAGGCGTACGCGGGAGCGAAGGTGACGGTGCCAACGCCAGAGGGCAGCGTCCAGCTTTCGATCCCGGCGGGCTCTCAGAACGGCTCGAAGCTTCGCCTGCGAGGGAAGGGAATCGAGCGCAAGGGCAAGGCCCAAGGCGATCTGATCGCCCATCTGGAAATCATCCTCCCGGAGGGCCATTCCGAAGAGGTCGAACAAGCGTTGGAGACGGTCCAAGAGGCCTTTGAGGGCGATCCCCGTGAAGGCCTTCAGCTCTGAATGTTTCACGTGCAACAACTCCGCGACTCCGCCCGGCATGGGCGTCGGAGCCCCGGGGACGTTTCACGTGAAACAACGCTCCGATGGCCGGGTTTGACCCCCGGCGTGCGCTGGGCTTAGATCCGGCGATGGGCTTTCAGACCCAAATCCGCGAGGCCCTCTCCGAGCTCGAAGCCGCCGGCCTGCTCCGCCGGCCCCTTCGGATCTCCGGCCCTCAGGGCCCAGAGGTCCAGATCGACGGCCGCCCCGTACTCTGCTTCTGCTCCAACAACTATCTCGGTCTCGCCAATCACCCAACCCTCGTCGCCGCATCGGAGGCCGCGACCCATGGTGAGGGGGTAGGGGCCGCCGCCTCCCGTCTCGTCACAGGAACGATGGATGCTCATCGCGACGCCGAAGTGGCGTACGCCGACTTCGTGGGCACCCCGGCCGCCGTACTGTTCTCGACTGGCTACGCGGCAAACGTCGGAACGGTTCAAGCCCTTGCCGGCCCCGGCGACGTCGTCTTCAGCGACGCCCTCAACCACGCGAGCCTCATCGACGGATGCCGTCTGTCACGAGCCAAGGTCTACGTCTATTCACACCGCGACGCGGAGCACCTCGAGTCGCTCCTTCGCGAGCACCGGCCCCAGTCCCGCCGCGCGCTGATCGTCACCGACTCCCTCTTCTCCATGGACGGCACCGCGGCCCCCCTCCGCGACCTCGAAGTCCTGGCGCGCCGCTTCGACGCCGGACTGCTAGTCGACGAGGCGCACGCGCTCGGTGTCTTCGGGCCAAGCGGCCGCGGCATGGCGGCGGCTCAGGGCGTCGAACCCGATGTGCTGGTTGGCACGCTTGGGAAGTCGTTCGGGGTTGCAGGTGCGTTCGTCGCCGCAAGCGACGAGGTCGTATCCCTCATTCGCAACCGGGCGCGGAGCTTTGTCTATTCCACCGCGCCACCGCCGATGCTGGCGCGCGCTGCGATAGCGGCTCTCACGCTGGTTCGCGACGCCGACGCAGCACGCGAGTCCTTGCTCTTCCATGCCGACAAGCTTCGCTCCGAGCTCCGTCTCCTCGGCTTTGAAGTCCCCGACGGCCATAGCCAGATTATCCCTGTTTTGATCGGGGAAAACGATCGTACAATGCAGCTCTCGGCGAAGCTTCTCGCCAAAGGGGTCTTCGTGCAGGGGATCAGGCCACCCACGGTTCCGGAGGGAACCGCCAGACTTCGGCTCACCGCCATGGCGACACATCGACCAGAACACATCGAGCGAGCGATCGACGCGTTTGCGTCGCTCGCTCGCGACGAACACGAGGCCCGCAAGTGAAAGGCGCCTTCATCACGGCAACGGGCACCGGCGTTGGCAAGACATGGCTCGCCACCGCGCTCACGCTCGCGTGCGTGCAGAGAGGGAAACGCGTCGCCGCGATCAAGCCGATCGAGACGGGTGTGGATCCCGATCCCATCGACGCACTCCAGCTCGCGCGTGCATGCGGCAACGAGTCCTTGGCGAGCGCGCCTGGTTTGTATCGCGCCAAGGAACCGCTCGCGCCGTACGCGCTTGAAAAGCGTGGAGGACCACGCGTCGGGTCACTGCGCGCACTCGCGAAACGTGTCCGCGAGCTTGCGCATGATGCCGACTACGCGATCGTGGAAGGTGTGGGCGGCGTCTTGGTTCCCCTCGATCGCGAGCACACGATTGCGGACTTGTGCGCGCTCCTCGATCTGCAAACCGTCGTTGTCGCGCGCAACTCACTCGGCGTGTTGTCGTACACACTCACCGCGTTGGAGGCCCTTCACAGAAGAAAGATCTCGGTGCGCGCGATCGTGCTCAACCATGTCGACCGGAGCCAGAAGGAGGACCTGAGTAGGGCGTCGAATGCGGACGTGCTTGCGGACTACTTTCCTCGCATTCCGATCGTGCGAGTTCCCCGCGTGCAAGACCCCAAGGGCATGGTGGACGCCGCCGGGACACTCCTCAACATATTGAAAATATAGCGCTTTTCATGATACCAGCAGGTATCTTTACTGATATGCCATTCAGAACGTTCCTGATACCATCACGCCCGTGGGTGACACCGACACCTGCGTCCTGCGCTTCTCTTTATTGCGCTTGAAACTCAGCGCGAGCCAGGTCGCGCTTCCTGCCAAGGCGGCAACGCCGAGCCCTCCGTACACCCAGGTCCACGCAGTGGCAGAGCTCTCTGTCACGCATTGTCCCGCGACTTCCTCCGAGCACGATCCGTTTCTGGCAAGACCTACGCTCATCGCCGCAACGCCCGCAACACCAACCACTGCCAACGCACTCGACCCGACAATCGCGGAAGTCGGAATGCGTGCGACATCGTCCGTCGGCGTTTGATAACGGATCGTCGCTTCCTCGAGCGCGAGCTCGGTCGCCCTTCGCTCTGCGATCGATTGTCGAAGCGCGCTGATCCGTTCTTGCACCTCCGGCTCGCGCGCCGCGTTCTGACTATCTTCGAGATAGTGCTCGAACGCTTCGAGCGCTTCTTCTTCGCGCTGCAATCGATCGGCGGCAACACCGATGTTGTACTGCAGCTCCCCTCGATGACTCAGCCGATACGCGTGACGGAAGTACACCAACGCGCCCTCGTAGTCGGCCTGCTCAAACGCCACTCGGCCGCGTTCGAAGTACTCGCGCGCCGCGGCGTCGTCTGGCGTCTGTTGCGCCACCGCTGGGACGGCGCCCATCAGGCCGACCAGCAGCACAGCGAAACACGCCCAGCGATGAGTGATCCCCCAAGTCTCCCTCATGACTTCAAGGTAGAGGGACGAGGACCCCATCCGCAAGCGAGGTAACCGAACGAATTTTCAGCTCCTGGGCGTTTGCTCAGCGCCGTTCGAGTTGCACTGGGAGGCCGCGCAGCTATACGAACGCCCGATTCAGGGGCTGTAGCTCAGTTGGGAGAGCGCCGCGTTCGCAATGCGGAGGCCAGGGGTTCGATTCCCCTCAGCTCCACTGTTTTTCAGGGCTTGGGCCATGCCGCGCTAGCGAGTTGCACGGCCTGCAACCGCGACTAGGCTCCCGCGCCTATGGCTCGCGTAATCAACTTCAGCGCGGGGCCGGCGACCCTTCCGGTGCCGGTCCTCGAGTATGCCCACAAGGAGTTCCTCGATCACGAGGGAACGGGAATGTCGCTCATCGAGCACAGCCATCGCGGCGCTGCGTACGCCAAGGTCCACGCCGAGGCGAAGGCCTTGTTCCGCGAGCTCCTCGACATTCCGGAGACCCACGAGGTGCTGTTCATGCAGGGCGGCGCGACGGGTCAGTTCGCGCTGGTGCCGATGAACCTGCGTGGCCCCGGCCAGTCGGCGGACTACATCATGACGGGCGCATGGAGCGACAAGGCCCTCGGGGAAGCCAAGATCACGGGCGAGGCGCGCGAAGCCGGCACCGGCAAGGTCGACGGTAAATACACCCGGGTCCCGAAGCAGGCCGATCTCGACCTCGACGCCAACGCTGCCTATGCGCACTTCACGACCAACAACACGATCATGGGGACCCAGTTCCACCAGTTCCCGGACAGCGGAGACGTGCCGCTCATCGCCGACATGTCGAGCGACATCCTTTGGCGGCCGATCGACGTGTCGAAGTTCGGCCTCATCTATGCGGGCGCCCAAAAGAACCTGGGCCCCTCGGGCATCACCATCTTGATCCTGCGCAGGGACTTGGCGGATCGAAGCCCCAACACCATTCCGAAGATCTTCCGGTACAAGACGATCCTCGACGGCGACTCCTTGCAGAACACGATCCCGACCTTCCCGGTGTACATGGTTCGCAACGTGCTCCGCTGGGTGCGCGACCAGGGCGGCGCCGCAGCGATGGAGCAACGCAACCGCGACAAAGCTGGCTACATCTACGACATGATCGACACGAACCCGGGCTTCTTCCATTGCCCGGTCGAGGTCGGCTCACGCTCGATGATGAACCTGGTGTTCCGCCTCCCGACCGAAGACCTCGAGAAGAAGTTCGTCGCCGACGCCGCTGACGCCGGTATGGTCGGCCTCAAGGGCCACCGCTCCGTAGGCGGAATCCGCGCCTCGATCTACAACGCCATGGAACCCGCCGACGTCCAAAAGTTCGTGGACTTCGCCAAAACGTTCGCGAAAAACAACGCCTAAACGGGGCCTAGCCCCTGTTGCCAAAGCGTCAGCTCGCGCCGTCGACGGCATACGTGTCGTAGAGGTACCGGCGGATATCAGCGGATTCGAACATCTGCGTGCCGGTGTTGGGGTCCAGCAAATAGGGCACTCTCATCCGGCCCGAGATCGAGACGAACGCTTCTCGGTCGGGGCTTGCGCGCGGGACGTTGTGGAGATGGTACGGAAGCTCCAGCTCGCACAGGGCTTCTCTGGCGATGCGGCAGTACGGCGAACCCTCATAGGCGTAGAGCTCCAGTAGCTTCTGTGGCCGGCGGGCGCCGACCGCACGTCGACCTCGGTGCGCCCGGAACCCCGAAGCCAGCATCGACGTTGAAACCGCGAACGCGCGCTGACGCAGGAACCAAGGCGGAGGGCCCTCGCCATATTCCTTGAAGAGGTACGCGACGATGTCGGCCGACTCGTACATCGACACCGCGTTGTTCGGGTCGACCAGGTACGGAAACAGATAGCGCCCACCTTCTTGCTTGACCTTCTCGCGGAACAGCGTGCCGCCGCTCGGGCAAGGGTAGACGATCGGATCCAAGCTGAGGGCCGACAAGGCCTCTCGCGCGATGCGGCAGAACGGGCAGCCCTCGAACTCGTAAAGCTCCAGTGGCTGCTCGGGCACTTTGTTGCGCTCGTAATGGACGTTGCCAAAATTGGGACGCACCGCGCTGGCAGCGGTCGCGGTCGTGACATCGAGAGATCGGGCGAAGCTCATCCGGGGTTCATTAAGGGACCTGTCCCCTTTTTCAAGGAGTGATAGCCTTGCCCGATGGCGCGGAAGCTCGAACTGGTCACCGACCTGCGGCCGAAAGGCGATCAGCCAGCGGCAATTTCCGAACTTTTACGGGGACTTGAGCGTGGCGACCAGCACCAGGTTCTGCTCGGGATCACCGGCAGCGGAAAGACCTTCACCGTCGCCAACGTCATCGCCACCACCCAACGGCCGACCCTGATCATGGCGCCCAACAAGACCTTGGCGGCGCAGCTGTACAGCGAAATGCGCGACCTCTTTCCCAACAACGCGGTCGAGTATTTCGTGAGCTACTACGACTACTACCAGCCCGAAGCGTACATCCCATCGAGCGACACCTACATCGAAAAGGACGCGATCGTAAACGACAAGGTCGACCGCATGCGCCACAGCGCCACCCGCTCGCTCCTCGCGCGCCGCGACGTCATCATCGTTGCAAGCGTTTCGTGCATCTACGGTATCGGCTCCTCGGAGTGGTACCAGGAGATGTTGATCAGTCTCGAAGTCGGCAAAGAGTTTCGTCGCGACCGTCTGCTGCGTCGCCTCGTCGACATTCAATACCAACGAAACGACATCGACTTTCACCGCGGCACCTTCCGCGTTCGTGGTGACGTCGTCGAGATTTTCCCGGCACACTCCGAGAACCTCGCGGTGCGCATCGAGTACTGGGGCGACGAGATCGAACGCATCGTCGAGATCGACCCGATGCGTGGCAAGGTGCTCGAGGAACTGGACCAGTACGGCATCTACCCGGGTAGCCACTACGTCACCCCAGACGAGCACCGAAAACGCGCGATCAAATCGATTCGGGAGGAGCTCCTCGAATGGCTCCCCAAGCTCGAATCCGAGGGGAAATTGCTGGAAAAACAGCGCCTCGAGCAACGAACGATGTACGACTTGGAGATGCTCGAACAGATGGGGTTCTGCCACGGAATCGAGAACTACAGCCGCCATCTTTCAGGGCGCAAAGAGGGCGACCCGCCACCGACGTTGCTCGACTACTTTCCGGACGACTTCTTGGTGATCCTCGACGAGTCCCACATCACGGTGCCGCAGCTCGGGGCGATGTTCAAAGGTGACCGGTCGCGCAAGGAGACATTGGTCGAGCACGGGTTTCGGATGCCGAGCGCCCTCGACAATCGACCACTTCGTTTTTCCGAATGGGAGGAACGTGTCGGTCAAGTGATTCACGTGAGCGCGACGCCGGGCGAGTGGGAGATCGAACACGCCGGCGGCGTCATCATCGAGCAGATGATCCGTCCGACGGGGCTCCTCGATCCGCAGCTGCGCATTCGTCCGACCAAACACCAAGTCGACGACCTACTCGGCGAGATTCGTGAGCGTGTTGCGCGCAACGAGCGCGTACTGATCACGACGCTGACCAAGCGCATGGCGGAGGACCTCACCGAATACTACGCAGAGCTCGGTGTACGCGTGCGCTACCTTCATAGCGACATAAACACCCTTGAACGTGTTGATATTCTTAGAGATTTGCGTCGTGGCGAATTCGATGTTCTCGTCGGAATCAACCTCTTGAGGGAGGGGTTGGACCTGCCCGAAGTATCCTTGGTCGGCATCCTCGACGCAGACAAGGAGGGCTTTCTGCGGTCGTCGCGATCGTTGATTCAGACCATTGGGCGCGCGGCGCGCAACTCGAACGGCGTGGTGCTCCTGTACGCCGACCGAATCACCAACGCGATGCGCTACGCGATCGATGAAACCGAACGCCGGCGCGCACGCCAGGCCGAGTACAACGACGAACACGGGATCACTCCCCAAACGATCCAGAAGGCCGTCCTCGAGATGGATCCATCGACGGGGGCCGGCGACTACGTCGTCATCCCTATCTTGAGAAAGGGCGAAGCGCCTGACGACCCGGCCGACATCCAAGCCCGGATCGAAGAGCTCCGGAGCGAGATGCTGCTGGCCGCGGAGGAGCTCGAGTTTGAAAAGGCTGCAGAGCTTCGTGACCAGGTCGAACAACTCCGAGCCCAGCTCGCGCCCGGCAAGGGCCACGCCAAAAGCAAGCGCGACCGCGGACCCCAACGGCCGCGACGTTAGATATTCTCTAACATTGTGTTATCACTAGCTCTTTCGGCATCTCGGGCGGCTTCCTTGAGCCGAAAAACCACCGGGGCTAGGCTGTTTTCGTAATGCGCCTCGTTTGGCTTGGCTTGTGGATGGTCGCGACTTGGCTCGTGTCCCTCGGGAGTGGCGGCGCCCAAGAGGGCGACCGCCTTCTCGAGT
>CBDURI010000035.1:0-15275 GCA_965369435.1 uncultured bacterium | reverse complement strand
GGCGGCGGCCATTTCTCGGCACGAGTGCATCGAGAGCATGGGGTTGCCTGCGTCGACCGTTCGAATGCCGAGCTCGGCGGCGGTGATCGGTCCGATGGTGCTGCCGCATCCGAGGTCCGAACGAACGACGAAGCGCTGGGTGCTCACATGTGCTTCGCGCGCCCAACGCTCGAAGCTCGCCCAACTCTCGCCATCGGTCGCGTAGGATTGGTTGACGTTGATCTTCACGACTGGGCCTCCGCCGAGCACGGGTCGGTGCTTGGGTTCGTGGCGGTCGGTGTAGTTGGGATGGACAGCGTGGGCCATGTCGGCTGAGATCAAGAACGACTTGGCGACGGCGCGATGGTAGTGCTCGGGCGACTCGCCCGAGAGGCGTTGCAGGCAACTTCGTAAGAAGTCGGACGCCGCTCCTTGAGCGCTGCGGCTGCCAACCTCTTCGTGGTCGTACAGAACGACGCCGCGCGTGATCTCACCGTTTCTTTCGGCGGCCGTCAGGGCGGTGACCGCTGCGTGGCAGCTGGCGAGGTTGTCGATACGAGCCGCGTGAATGAACTCCCGGCTCACGCCGCTGCGGGTCGCCGGCTGCACGTCGTACGCCATCAGATCCCACGCGAGCACTTCGTCAGATTTGACGTCGCCGAGCTCCTCGGCGATGAGTGTGCGGAGGTCCATCCCATCGAGCTCGTCGAGCGTGACGATGGGCGCCATGTGCTTCTGTGCGTTCAGCTTGAGGCCTTCCGTGTTCACCTTTCGGCTGAGGTGAATGGCGAGGGACGGAACCCGGAGCAGCTCTCGGCCGAAATCGATCAGCCGCGCACGTCCGTCTGCTAGCAGCGCGCGCCCCGCGAGCGAGAGATCACGATCGAGCCAGGTGTGCAGTAGCACGCCGCCGTAGGGTTCGACGCCAAGCTGTCCGTACCCCGTTTCCTTCAGCTCCGGGTTGGGCTTGATCCGAAGGTTCGGCGAATCGGTGTGGGCGCCGACGAGGTGAAACCCGGCTTCGCTAGGTGCCACGCTCCCGATGTGAAACGCGGCAACCGAGCCGCCGCCGCGAACCACGTAGACCTTGTCGCCAGGGCTGACGTCCCACGGCTCCGACTCGTCGAGTGCGCAATACCCGTGGGCTTCCAGACGAGTGACGGTTTCGGCAACGGCATGAAACGGGGTGGGCGAGGCGTCGATGTATTCGAGTAGGTCTTGGACAGGCACGTAGCTCCCTTACTTCGCCAGCGAGCGAACGCCAGCGCGGTGGACTTTACCGGGAAGCTCGCGGCCGACAATAGCCTCCGCGACCTGCCCCGCTTGCCAGAGCTTGTCGAGGTCGATTCCGGTTTCGATCCCCATTCCGTGCAGGGTGTAGACCAAGTCTTCGGTTGCGAGGTTGCCCGCCGCGCCGGGTGCGTACGGGCACCCTCCGAGTCCGGCCACCGACGCATCGAACGTCGTAATGCCACCTTGGAGACCGACCAGAACGTTGGCGAGTGCCGTCCCGCGGGTGTCGTGCAGGTGCAGGGCGATCTGCTCGATCGGCAGTTCGGAGGTGAACAGCTCCAAGATCTGTTGGGTCTGAACCGGAGTGCCCACGCCGATCGTGTCCCCCAGCGAAACCTGGTAGCAACCGGCACCGAGCAGGTGCTTCGCGAGCTCGAGGCCCCGTGAGGGATCGACGTCTCCTTCGTAGGGGCACCCCCACATCGTCGAGACGTACCCGCGAACTTTGAGCCCCTGCTCGACCGCCGGGCCGATGACCGGCTCGAATGCCTTCAGGGTCTGTGCGATCGTCTTATTGACGTTCTTGGCGTTGTGAGTCTCGCTGGCGCTCACGAAGACGGCGATTTCGTCGACTTTCGCAGCGAGCGCGCGGTCGAGCCCCCGTGCGTTGGGGCACAGGCCCGCGTAGGTGACGCCCGGCCGACGGTCGATCATCCGGCATACCTCGTCTGCGTCGGCCATTTGGGGGACCCACTTCTGCGCGACGAAGCTGCCGACCTCGATTCGACGGATTCCCGCGTCGAGCAGGGCGTCGATCAGTCTGACTTTGGCGTGCGTCGCCACCTGGGCGCTCTCGTTCTGCAGGCCGTCTCTCGGGGACACCTCGTAGACGGAGACGCGGGTGGGGAGCTTCGGGGCAGTGGCCATATCCTCCATCTACAGCGCCTGGGCCCTCCTGAAAAGCCGGTGGTCCCCGTGGGAGAATCAAGGCCGGCGCCCCGGAGATGCCTGGCCCCGAGGTCCGATTTGGTAGATACTCCGCCCGCGATGGCGACCCTGACTGCTTTGATGCTTACCGCGCCCTTGTTCGGCATGACCCTGCACATCGATTCTTCGATGCTCGAAGCTCCCGCCGTGATGGTCGACCCGGGGGTGTTTTCGGCCCTCGAGGTGTCCGTTGAGCTGGACGAGCCCAAGGGGCCGACCACCGCCGATCTCATCCGGAAGCGAAACAAGATCAAAAAGGTCCACAAGTGGTTCGGGATCAGTACTTGGTCGCTCATGACGCTCTCGGTCGTGTCGGGTTTGATCCAATTCTACAATCAGTACGGCTGGTGGAAGAGTGCGGCGACCAACCCCTGCGTTCAGGGCGATGCGATCTTCACGCAAAAGGCCTGCAGTGGGGTTCCGACGGCGCATGTGACGCTGGTCGCGCTTACCGGGGCCGCCTACTTCACGACCTTCGGCCTCTCCTTCGCCATGCCGGACCCGCTCAAGGTCAGTGAGGGCAACAGCGATTTCGCGCGCAAGCTGCGGACCCACAAAGTGCTCCGATGGGTCACTTTTGCTGGAATGCTCGCCCAGATCGGCCTGGGCGTCGTGGCCGCGAACTCCGAAAGCTTCGGCCTCGACCGGGCCAACGATTACAAGGCTCTTCGTGGCATCGCGACCGCCCACATGGCCGTCAGCCTCGTGACGTACGGCGCGATGACCTACGCCGGCGCGATCATGACCTTCTGAGAGCGATCTCACCAAGCCCTGCCTTGGCCCGAATTTCTTGGAATTCAGGGCTTGCCGATACAATCGCCACACCGCTAGCATCTAGAGGATAGAGTGGCGGCGGGGAGGCGGGACAAACCGTCGCCGAAGGTGTCCCGGAGTTCTCCAGGGGAAGAGCTCAGGGCGCAGGATCCTTTTGCTTTTGGGGGTTTCATGAGATCACCGAGGGGTGCAAAAGCCCTTTCGAGCAAGCCAGCGGGGGCACCGATGTCCGAGCTGACGGTGGCCAACTATCTCGGGCTCTTGTTGGAGGACCCGTACGACACGCACCTCGTCGAGGGATTGAGGGAGCTGCTCAAGAGCCCCGAGCCTGCGAACGACGCGCAGGACCCGCTTCGATTGATCGAGGCGGCGCGCGGCGGACACGAGCGAAGAGGGGAGTTTCTGGCCGCTTCCTGGTTGATGGAGCTCGAGTCCGAGCTTGTGAGCGACGATCCCGATTTCCAGAAGGTGCTCGTCAAGGAGCTCGGTCGCGTGCGGCGCGACGAATTGATGGACGACCAGGGAGCCCTCGTGGCGTACGCGCGGCTCGGCGGGATCGATTCGGATGACCCCGAAGTTGCGCAAGCGGTTGGCCAGATTCAGCAAGTCGAAGAGAAGTGGGCGGAGCTTGCGCGGCGCTTCATCGAAGAGGCTCGCGATGCGGCGGACCCCCGCCTCAAGACTTCGCTGCTGACCCGCGCCGCGTCGCTGATGTGGCAATACGGTGGCGCAGAGACCGCCGCCGAAACGGATGCGATCTTCGACGAGGCGCTCGCCGCAGATCCGTCGCACATGGGCACCGCGCGGCAGTACGCATTGAGCCTTCGCGCGCGCGGTCGTTGGGAAGACCTGGCGTCGGTGTTCGTTCGTGGGGCCAAGGCGGCTCGCACGCGCGAGGAGAAGGGCAGTGCATGGTTGCAGGCGGCGCGCGTGCGTCGTCACTGGCTCGAGGACGCGGAGGGCGCAGCCGACGCATACAGCGAGGTTCTGACGTTTTCGCCGACCGACGAGGAGGCGCTCCGCGCTCTGGTCGAGCACTTTACCGACCTCGAGGCGTGGGACGACCTTGCGGACATTTACGAAAGCGCGCTTCGTTCCCGGCAGAAGCTCGAAGCCGAGAAGGGCATGCTGCTGCAGCTCGCCATGGTCCATTGGCGCTTTCGCGAAGACTCGGACGCCGCGGAGCCTTTTTTCGCGAGACTGCGAAAGGTCGACGCCGCCCATCCCGGTGTGCTGGATTTCTATCGCGCGCGAATCGGCGAAGAGGACCCGGAGGGCCGTCTGCTCACAATCCTCGGTGACGGGCTTCGCGCCACCACCGATTCCGAGCGCCAGCTCCTGTTGGCGCGCGAGCTTGGCCATCGGGCGCAGAAGGCGGACCGGCCCGAGCGCGCCCTGGAAGCGTGGAAGCTCGTCGAGCGGCTGGCGCCCGACGACCTCGATGCACGGGCTGCGCTTCAGCAGTTGTACCAGCACAGCGGCAAGTGGAATGCGCTTTCCGAGTCGATTCGCGGCGAGATCGAAACGCTGTCGACCGACGCCAAGGAAGAAAAGATCCGGCTGCTTCGAGACTTGATTCCGATCTATCGGGACGCGCTTCAGCTCGATTCGATGCTCATCCAGGTCTACGGCGAGATTCTCGCACTGTCTCCCCACGACGCCGAAGCGTTGACCTCTCTGTCGCAGCTCTACGAAGCCGTTGGGCGGTGGAACGAGCTCATTCACATTCTCGATCGGCAGGCCGAGGTGGCCCGGGAGCCCGAAGAGAAGGTCGCGCTGTATCTGCGCATCGCCGGGCTGTGGACCGAGCGATTCGGCAACTTGAACCAGGCGACGGAACCGCTCGAACGCGTCATCGAGTTGCAGCCCGATCATCGTGAGGCCTTGGCCGAGCTCAAGGACATCTACACGAAGAAGCGCAACTGGGATGCGCTGTACGGAGTCCTCGGTCGTGAGGCAGATCTGGCCGACGACCCTGCGGCGCGGCTCGACAAGCGGATCGAGATGGCGGAGCTCTGCACCGAGCACCTTCATCGGAGCGATGTGGCGATCGCGCTCTGGAAAGAGATTCTGGCCGAGGCCCCGGACAGCCCTTCCGCGCTCGACACCCTCGAGAACCTCGCGGAGCGTGAAAAGGACTGGGAGACGCTTGCCGACGTTCTGCAACGCCGCGCGGAGGGGGCGACGAGCGATGCCGACCGACTCGAACAACTTCAGCGCCTAGGCGTCGTGTTCATGGAGCGGCTGGACCAGCCCGCTGATGCCATCGCGGCATGGGAGCGCGTGCTCGAGCTCGACGCGGACAACAGCCGAGTGCGACGCATGTTGAAGGACGCCTACGTGGCGGCGCGGGATTGGGCATCCTTGGAGACGCTGCACCGCGAGCGCGACGATTGGGCCGGCTTTGCGGAAGTGATCGGCCAAGCTGCAGAGCGAGCCGAGGAGCCTGCTCTGATCGTGGAGCTCAGCCTTCGTGCGGCCCAGGTGTACCGCGAGCGCGTCGGGGAGCCGCATCGTGCGGCGCGGCTCGATGAGCGGGTGCTGGCTGTCGATCCGACCAACGTCGAGGCTGCCAAAGGGCTTCTGCCGGTCTACGAGAAGGACCACAAGTGGCCCGAGTACGCCAACACGCTCGAGATCATCGTGGCCGGCTCCGGCCCGGAGGAGGAGCTCGATGTACGCCTCGAGCGAGTGGCATCGCTGCGCGGGGTGTACCTGAACCGGCTGCGTGATCCGGAGTCTTCGCTCGGCTGGGCGACGCGCGGGTACCTGCTGGCTCCGTCCGATCCGGACATCGTAGCCGGTCTCGAGGAATCGGCGGAGGCGGCCGGCGCGTACGCGGACCTCGTGGCGCTCTTCCGGGACCGACTGGACAATGCACAGCTTCCCGATGGCGAGCGTCTGAATCTGCAGCGGCGCATCGCCGCCATCGCCGGCGAGCGGCTCGGGGAATCTCAAGAGTCGATTCGGCAGCTCGAGGCGATTCTCGAAGTCGAGCCCGGTGATCCCGAAGCGATGGCCGTACTCGACCGATTGTATCGAGCGGAGCGTCGCTTTGCCGACCTGCGTACGCTCTACGCACAGCGCCTCGCGGCCGTGACCGATCCCGCCGAGGAATGGGTTCTCCTCAATGAGGTGGCGCAGGTCGAAGAGGAGCAGCTCGGCGACCTTCCTGCGGCTGCCGAACGCCACTGGAAGATCCTCGAGAGCAATCCGCACGACGTGGATGCGCTCCGGGCGGTTGAGCGGCTTTCGCAGCAGCTCAAACAGTGGGACCGCTTGGACGCCGCGCTCGAACGCCGACTTCAGTCGAAGGTGGGCGACGACGACAGGTTGGCTGTTTACCTGCAGCTCGCGGACCTGCGGCGCCTCTACCTGGATGACGCACCCGGGGCGCTCGAATGCTACCGCAACGCGCTCTCGCTCGATGCTCGAAACGAAGTCTCCATCGCGGGCCTCGAGGCCTTGTCGGGCGAGGGTCAGGGTGTCGGTGTCGAGGCCATCGATCTGCTCGAACCCGCCTACGCCAAGCGCGGTCACTTCGAGAAGCTCGCCGGGCTCTTGCGGGGGCGCCTCGAGCGAACTGAGGACGCAGACGAGCGGCGCGCACTTCGCTTGCGCATTGCGGACCTCTCAGCATCGGAGCTGGGAGACGCGACGGGCGCCTACGCTGCGATCGAATCTGCATTCCTCGACGACCCGAACGATTTGGATCTGCTCGACCGCCTGGGGGGCGTGGCCGAAGCGGCCGGTCAGCACGAGGCATTGGCCAAGGCGCTGGTGCTCGTCATCGATGCGGGCACCGTGCAAGGCGAGGTCGAGCTCGCGCTGTGCCGCCGAGCCGCCGAGCTGTACGACGTGGCCTTGGGCACTCCGGAGGACGCTGCGCGCTTTCACCGGCGTGTCGCGGAGCTCGAGCCCAATGACAGCGTCGCGTTCGCAGCGCTGAAGCAGCTTTACACCAAGCATGAGGATTGGAACGACCTGCGGGCGCTCTACCAGCGGCGCATCGAAGCGACGACTGATGCGGGCGCCAAGCTCGATCTGCTCTTGCAGTTGTGTTTCCTGTTCGAGGAGATCCTCGACGAGCCCAAGCACGCGATCTCGAGCTACGAGCAGGCTCTCGAGCTCGACCCGACCCACACGCCCTCGCGGCGCGCGCTGCAGCGGCTCTATGGTCGACTCAAGCGTTGGCCGGAGCTCACCGAGCTTCTTCGGCGCGACCTCGACGAGGCCACGGGTCAGGATGTTGTCGATCTGGCTTACGAGCTGGCTACCATCTACGAGACCCGCTTGGACCGCGTTTCAGACGCGGCCGACCACTACGAACGCGTGTTGGAGTCGAGCCCGACGCACCTGCGGGCGCAGGAAGGTCTCGAGCGGCTCATGGAGAACCGCGAGGAGCGGCAGCGCGTCGCCTCGATCCTGCAGCCGATTTTCGATTCGCAGGGGGCGTGGGGCGAGCTTGCGAAGGTTTTGGAGGTTCAGCTCGAGGACCTGACCGACCCCGCCTCCCGTGCGGCTCACTTGAGCCGGATCGGCGAGTTGAGCGAGGCCAAGCTCCACGATGACGAGCTTGCGTTCGATGCGTACGCACGGGCGGTGCGCGAAGACGTCGCCGACGGCAGCGCGCGATCGGATTTGGCACGCCTGGCCTCGAAGCTCGGCCGTCATAGACAACGCGCCGAGCTGCTCGAGGGTGGCCTTGCTGCGCTAGGCGACGACTTCGTCAAGACCGAGCTGCTCTTGGAGCTTGCCGAGCTGTGGGACGTGTCTGAGCCGGAGCCCGCGCATGCCGAACGGATCTATCAGCAGTTGGTGCGCTTCGAGCGGGACAACCCCGAAATCGTCCTCAAGGCCTCTCGCGCGCTCGAGCGCTTGCACGCTGCCGCGAACGATCACGGCGCTCTTGCACAAGACCTTCAACGCCAGATTCAATTCGAAGACGATGAAGCCCGGCGCGACGAGCTTTTCGCGAGGCTGGCCGATCTGCTCGAGAACACGTTGCACGACCCCGACGCCGCCATCGAGGTTCATCAACAGCGTTTGGAGCTCGACCCGAGCGATGCCGACGCGCTGTCGTCTCTCGAGCGTCTCTATGAGCAGCGGGGCCGCTGGGAACCCTTGGTCGAGGTGATCGAGCGGCGAGCGGAGCTCGCGGAGGACGAACAAGAGCAGCTGACGCTCTGCCGGCGCGTGGGGGAGATTTTCGAGGACAAGCTCGGAAGCATCGAGAACGCGGTCACCGCGTACCGAGACATCGTTTCACGCTTTGGTTCGGACGAGGCCACCCTGGCCGCATTGACGCGCCTCTATCGGCAGACCGAGCGATGGCACGAGCTCCTCGAAATCACCGAGATCCGTTCCGCGGATGCCGAGGACTCGGAGCAGCGAGTGGCGTTCCGATTCCAAGCCGCTGAGCTGATGCGCAACCACACCGGCGAGATCGAGCGCGCCTTCGAGGTGTATCGAGAGCTTCTCGGAACGGTGCCCGGGCATGGTCCCACGGTCGCGGCACTAGAGGAACTGGCCACGGGCTCGGATGCGCCTCTACGCGTGCCCGCGGCAAACCGACTCTTCGACGAATACGAGAGCCAAGGCCGATTCGCCGACCAGGTCCGAATGCTCGAGGTCATCGCGGCCGGCGACGATCCGAGCGAGCGAGCTCAGTCGCTTCTGCGCGCCGCCGAGATCAGCGAGGTCGGGACCGAAGACATCGACGCCGCCTTCGCGTTTTCCGGAAAGGCGCTGCGCGAGGGCGTCGACCTAGACGACTTCGAACGGGTGCTCGGAAACTACGAACGCTACGCGGAAACCACCGGTCGGTTTGCGGAACAGGTGGCGACCTTGGCGGCAATCGCCCCCGAGCTCCTCGATGCCGACTTGCGGACCGAGGTTCGCATGCGGGCCGCGAGCGTGGCTCAGGAGCGGCTCGAGGACGCGGACCTGGCGAAGACGCAGTACCAGAACGTACTCGATGAGCAGCCAGACCATCATGCGGCGCTCGATGCACTATTGGACCTCGTCGAGAACGCAGGGGCCATGCGCGAGTTGGTCGAGCTTCTCCGGCGCAAGGGGGAGCTTTCCGAAGACCGCGAAGAGCGCGCCGCGCTACTCGTGCGTCAGGCCCACATCTACCAGGCCGAGCTCGACGATCTGGAGTCTGCGATCGAAGCACTGGATCGGGCGCTTGGCGAGTCCGACCACCCACTGGCTTACGAGGGGCTGGAGCGCCTCTATCGGCGCACCCGGCAATGGAACGAGCTGGCGACGCTTTACGAGCGGGAGATCGACCAGCGCATCGGGGACCCGGCCGCGGTTCGCTACGAGCTGGGGGACCTTTGCCTGCGGCGGCTCAACGAGCCGTGGCGTGCGCTCGACCAATTCCGGGAGGCTCTGAGCCAGAACCCAGAGCACGAACCGACCGTGCGCGTGTTGGAAACTTTGGTCGAACAGTCCGAGTATCGGAGCGCAGCCGCCGAGCTGCTCGAGCCCTTGTACCTGCGCAGGATGGAGTGGCCCAAGGTCACCCAGATACTCGAAGCTCGGCTCGATGGTGAAGACGACCCGAGTCAGCGGCTGGAGTTGCTGCGCCACCTCGGCGATGTGCAGGAGTCGCACCTCGAAGACCTCGATGGGGCACTCGAGACCTACGGCCGGCTCTTCGGGGAGGACCCGCGCGACCCACAAAGCCAAGAGACTCTGACGCGTCTCGCGCGTTCGCTCGGGCGCTGGGACCGGTTGGCGGCGATCTTCGACAAGACGCTTCGCGCGGTTGAAGTCGACGACGCAGATACGGCCGTCCTCGCCCTGACCACCGCCAAGCTGTACGACGCGCGCTTGGAAGACCTCGACCGCGCGGGCTACTTCTACCAGCGCGCGCTCACGTACGATCCAAGCAATAAGGAGGCCGGTAGCGCCCTGGCTTCGGTGTACGCTAGGAGCCTTCGATGGGGGGCGCTTCTCGAGCTGGATCGCGAGCGGGAGAGCTTTGCCGGTACCGACGAAGAGCGGGTTGCCGTCCTGCACGAGATCGCGGGGATCGAAGTGGACCGGTTGGACACGCCGGCGTCTGGCATCGTCACCTACCGACGCGTTCTCGAGATCGACCCCGGCAACGCGGAGGCCGTGAGTCGGCTCGACCAGCTTCTCGAAAGCGCCGAACGCTGGGACGAGCTCGGTGCGCACATCGAATTCCAGATCGACAATGCGTCCGATACGCGCGCCTCCCTGGCCCTGCGCCAGCGCCTCGGCTCGCTCACGGAGACCAAGTTGCAGAACCCGGCGCAAGCCCTCGATATCTTCGAGGACGTGTTGGCCGACCAGCACAACCACGCCGAGGCGCTGCACGCGGTGTCGCGCCTCGTCGCGGATGACGACCACGGCCCACGCGCGGTTCAGATCCTCGAGCCAATCCATCGCGAGAGTGGAGACTGGCAGGCTTTGGTCGCTGTCCTCGACGCCAAGGCGAGACAGGCAAGCGACGCTTTCGAGCGGGCCGACACCTGGCGCGAGGTGGGCCGACTGCACGAGGAGAGCGGCCGAGACGCCGAGAAGGCTTTCGACGCCTGGGGCGCGGCGCTGGTCGCGGAGCCGGCGGACGAGGCCACGCGCTCCGAGGTTGATCGCCTGGTTCGCGACGTCGGCTGCTGGGAGGCGTACATCGCGACCTTCGAGCAGGCCGCCGCGGCGACCGACGAGCCGCCGCTTCGAGGCTCGTTCCTGACGAGCATTGCCCGGGCACAGGACAGCGAGCTCGGGGACCCACGGGCTGCCATCAAGACGTACCGCCGGGTTCTCGAAGCCGATCCCGATGCGGAACAAACCCTCGACGACTTGGAAGGCCTCCAAGTCATGGTGGGAGATTGGGGTGGACTTGCAGAGGTTTACGAGCAAAAGCTCGAACGATCCCACGACCCTGAAGCGCGGGGAGAGTTGCTCCGGCGGCTCGGTGCGCTGTGCGAAGAGCAGCTCTGCGATCCGGAGCGAGCCGTGTCGTACTACCAGCAGGCGACGGGCGAGAAGCCGGACGACCTCACGGCGTACGCGGCGCTCGATCGGCTCTTCGCCTCGATCAACGACTCCGAACGGCTGGCCGACGTGCTCGAACGCCGGATGGAGCTCGAGGAAGAGGCGGAAGTTCGCGTCGAGGTGGGTATGCGGCTCGCCGAGCTCTACGAAGCCCAACTCGGCCGGCCCGAGGCGGCCTGTGACGCGTTGCGCGCAGTCGTCGAGGCGGACCCGGAGCACCGTCTCGCCCTTCACGGGTTGAGCCGCCTCTACGAGCGGCAAGGCCAGTGGCCGGAGCTCGTCGAGGTGCTGCAAATTCGAACCGACGTGGCCGCACACGAGTCCGAGCGCGTCGAGCTTACGCATCAGCTCGGCAATATCATGGAGCGGGAGCTCGACGACGAGCTGAGCGCCATTGCGGTGTACGGCCAGATTCTCCGAATCGATCCGGCATACGAGGCGTCGGTGCAGGCGCTGCTCCGCATCGCCAAGCTCGCAGACTACCGGGAAGATGCGGCCGCGGTTCTCGAGCCCTACCTGCGGACCCAGGAGCGCTGGAGCGATCTGGCGACCCTGCTTCGATTGCGCGCCGATGCGATGACCGACCCGCACCAGAAGGCCGAGCAACTGGTGGCATTGGCGGAGGTACACGAGCAGGGCCGCAAGGATCCGAACGCGGCGCTCGACGCGCTGCTACAGTCGATCGGCGAACGGCCCGACGACGACGAGATTCTCGATCGTGCTGAGACGCTCGCGACGAGCCTGCAGCGATGGCCGGAGCTCGTCGACGTCGTTTTCGCGGAGGCCGGCGCAAGCCTCGACACGGATCGAGGCGCCGCGTTGTATCTGCGTGTCGCGCGCATCTGTGAAGATGACCTCAAGGATCTCAGCAGAGCGGTCGATGCGCACGAGCGAGCGCTGTCGTTGATGGGAGACGATCAGTCGATCCTCGAGGCACTCGACCGGCTCCTGCAGGAGACCGAGCAATGGGACCGTCTGCACGAGGTCATCTCGCGCCGCCTGGATCTGCGGGATGCCGACCGGCCGACGCTGTTCCTCCGGCAGGGGCGGCTCCGCGCGAGCCACCTGGGTGACCTCGAGGGCGCCCTCGGCGCGTACCAAAAGGCGATGGAGCAGGACCCGGGTCGCGACGAAACGCTCGCCGCGGTGCGGAGCCTGGCGCAAAAGCCGCAGGTCGCCGGGAGCGCGCTCGGGCTGCTCGAGGAGTACTACCGCGACGCCGGCAACTTGGAAGAGGTTGTACGGCTGTACGAACAGCGGGTGGAGCTGACGCCGGCGGCTGCCGACCGGGTAGCGCTCCTCGTCGAGGCTGCCTCGATCTGGGAAAACGACATCGGACGACCAGAGGCGGCGCTCGCCGCCCTGCGGGACGCCGTCCGCACCGATCCGCGCGACCGATCCCTCATCGATTCGCTCGAACGCCTCGCCGAACTGGCTGATCGCTGGACAGACCTCGATGGCCTCGTGGACGACATCGCCCGGCAAGGGGATCTCGAGCGCCGCGAACTTTACGAGTTACGCCTTCGATCCGCCGGCTGGTATCGAGATCGCATGGCCGACCCGAGTCGCGCCGAACGCGCTCTCACCGAGGCACTGCAGCTCGATCCCGAGCCTCTCGAAGCGCACGCGGAACGTGTCGCCTTGATTCGAGAGCAGGGACGTATCGCCGATTTGGTGAACGGGCTACGCGCTTGGGCAGACGTCGAGCCCAGCATCGATC
Organism: uncultured bacterium; assembly: GCA_965369435.1. Taxonomy (GTDB): domain Bacteria; phylum Myxococcota_A; class Polyangia; order Polyangiales; family Houyiibacteriaceae; genus SG8-38. Next base: position 2,551 of record CBDURI010000035.1, on the reverse strand, counting down.
AGCGCATCGCACTGCTCCGCGAGGCAGCCAGCCTGGCGTGCGAAGATCTCTCACAGCCGGAGGTGGCGGCGGATTGTTACCAAGAGCTCCTCGCGGCCGAAAAGAACGACGTCGATGCCCTACGAGCCCTGTGCGACATCCGCCGGGCCCAATCTCGGTGGAACGAGGTCGTCGGGTTGCTGGAACGGCAGTTGGAGCTCGTCGAAGGGGGAGATCGGGCATCCGCGGCGCAGGCGATGGGCCAGGTCTACCGAGATCACCTCAACGACCCACGGGCCGCGATTCGGGCCTACGAACGAGCCCTCGATCTAGACGAGACCGACCCGGTCACGATGAACGCACTCGAAGCGCTCTACGAAGACAACGACCGGTTGGAAGCGCTTCGTACGCTGCTCGAGCGCCGTGTCGATTTGGCCGCCGAGGAAGATCGCTCAGCGCTACAGCTCCGGCTCGCGCAACTCTATGAGCACTCCTTCCGCGACCAGGCCTCGGCCATCGCCATGTTGCGCCAGCTGCTGAATGCGGACCCCGACAACGAGGTCGCCAATGCAGAGCTCGACAGGCTGTTTGAAGCCACCGGTGCCTGGGATGATCTCGTCGTCTTGCTCCTGTCGAAAGTCGGCCACGCGTCGGATGAAGAGCAGCGCAGCTTGCTTGGGCGGATCGCCGAGGTGCACGATGCCAAGCGCGGCGAGGCCGACGCCGCGATTCAGATCTACGAGCGCATCAATTCGGACCTCGGTGCAGATGAGCGCTCACTTCGCGCGCTTGCCGGGCTCTACGAGCGCAAGGAGAGTTGGACGAAGGTGGCCGATACCCTCGAGCGCCTATCGGGTCGCCTGGACGGGTCGGCGGCCATCGATCTGTTGCATCGCGTGGCTGACCTTTGGGAGCAGCGAGTCGGTGACGCCGAGCAGGCAGGCAGGGCCATTCGCGGAGCGTACGAGCGATTCCCGCAGGACGCCGCGACGCGCGACCGTCTCAAGAAGTACTACCAAGCCGAAGGGGACTATCGCGCCCTGGCGGAGGTCATGGACGCGGAGCTTCAGGGAGCGACCTCGGATGACGACCGCCTGACGCTCCTGCGGACGATTTCGGATGTCTATCGCGACCAGCTCGATGACCCGGGGCTGGCGGCGAGCTATCTCGAAAGGGCGGTCGAGCTCGACGCCGACGATCGAGGCGCCTTGGTTCCGCTCTGCGATCTGTACATCGCTGCCGGCCGTCAACAGGATGCGGTGCCGATCTTGCGACGCATCATCGAGAGCTTCGGCCGCCAGCGCAGCAAGGAGCTCGCGGTGCACTACCATCGGCTCGGCCAGGCTCTTGGCGCCATAGGCGACGCGGCAGGTGCGCTCGCCGCCTACGATGCCGCTTTCAAAATCGACCTCACCAACGTGGCCATCCTGCGTGATCTCGGCAAGCTCACCCACGCCAACGGCGACCTCGACCGCGCGCAGAAGAGCTTCCGGGCGTTGCTATTGCAGAAGCTAGAGCCCGACTCGGGCATCCAGAAGGCCGACGTCTACTACTACCTCGGCGACATCGCCGCGAAGCAGGACGATCCGCGCAAGGCGACCACGATGCTGGAGAGGGCGCTTGCAGAAGACGCGAGCCACGAGCGGGCTGCGGAGCTCCTCGCTCAGTTGAAGGGTTGAATCATGGCGGCGGGAAAGGTCTCCATCGACGGTCAGGTCGTCGATAGCGGCGAAGCCCGCGTATCGGTCTTCGATCGCGGCGTCCTCTATGGCGACAGCGTGTTCGAGGTGTTTCGCACCTACGGTGGCGTTCCGTTCGGCCAACGCGAGCACCTCGAACGGCTGCAACGCTCGGCGGACCGCTTGATGATTTCGATGCCGGTTTCGGTGGAGACCCTATCGTCCGAGGTGGCGGCGACACTCGAAGCGGCAGGCGAGGGCGAGTGGTACGTTCGGGTCGTGATCACGCGCGGGACCGGGCCGCTTACATACGACCCGTCGACGGCCACCACGCCACTTCGCGTGATCATCACCGCACCGGTTTCGCTGCCTCCCGCCGATCACTACGAACGAGGCATCGCGGTTGCGCTGCTTCACGCATCACGCCCGACGGACGACGAGCGGGCATCCGGCGCCAAGGCATCCAATTATTTGGCGAATCTGCTTGCGGTCCACGAAGCCAAGCAGAAGGGAGCCCAGGAGGCGCTGATGCTCGGGCGACGCGGTCAGATCCTCGAAGGGGCGTCGAGCAACCTTTTCATCGTGAAGGATGGGGTGGTGCGCACCCCGGAGCACCAGGCGGGCATCCTGATGGGAATCACCCGGGCAGCCGTGCTCGCGGCCGCCGCTACCGAGGGCATCGGGGTCGAAGAAGGCGAGGTCCGTCCTGAAGACCTCTACGGCGCCGACGAGGCGTTCATCACGAGCAGTATCCGAGAGGTGATGCCGGTCGTGTCGGCCGACGGCCGGACGATCGGCTCGGGAGCCCCCGGATCGGTGACCAAACGGCTCCACGAGGCCTATCTGCGCGCTGTGGCCCAGGCAACGGGCGCGGGGGTTTGACCCGCCGGCCC
>CBDURI010000034.1:0-15301 GCA_965369435.1 uncultured bacterium | reverse complement strand
TCCACCCAAGTCGTCGCTCGCGACCGGCATGCCGCGTACGTGTCTGCGCTCGGCGTCATCGCCGCCGGCATCGAGCGGTTCGCGACCAACGTCCGGCACTGGCAACGCAACGAGGTCGGCGAGGCCGAGGAGCACTTCAAGAAGGGCCAAAAGGGCTCGAGCGCGATGCCGCACAAGCGGAACCCGATCCTCAGCGAGAACCTCTGCGGTCTTGGACGCGTCGTTCGGGCCGCCGTCGTCCCGAGCCTCGAGAACGTGGCCCTGTGGCACGAGCGGGACATCAGTCACTCGTCGGTGGAACGCATGATGTTGCCCGACGCGACCGCGACGCTTGCCTTCATGCTGGACCGTGTGCGTGGGGTGATCGCCGACTTGGTCGTCTACCCGGATCGGCTCCAGCAAAACCTGGATCAGGCTGGCGGGCTCTGGGCGAGCGAGGGCATTCTGCTGGCGCTGGTGGGGCAAGGTCTGGGCCGGCAAGAGGCGTATGTCCTCGTGCAGCGCAACGCGATGAAAGCGTTCGAAGGAGAGGGCGAGTTCCTCGCCCTTCTTCAAGACGATGCCGAAATACGGAAGCATCTCTCTGCCGACGAGGTCACCCGCGAGTTCGATCTGAACCACGCGCTCGCCCATGTAGACACGATCATCGATCGAGTTCTGGGAGGAGCCTGAGATGACCGTATCGCCCGAGGCTTTGCACGAAGGGCTCTCGAAGACCCTCGACGGAACGAATTTCGAATCGCTCGGACGCAAGTACGAGGGCAAGGTTCGCGACTGCTACATCGCGGACGGCAAGCGGTATATCGTGGTGACCGACCGCATCAGCGCCTTTGATCGCGTCCTCGGCACGCTGCCTTATAAGGGACAGGTCCTCAATGGTCTTGCGGCCTGGTGGTTCGAAGAGACCAAAGACATCGTCCCCAATCACGTCATCGACGTGCCCGACCCCAGCGTCATGGTCGGCATCGAGTGCCAGCCACTTCCCGTCGAAATGGTCGTTCGCGCATACATCACGGGCGTCACCTCCACCAGCATCTGGACTCACTACGAGAGCGGCACGCGCACGTTCTGCGGTCACGAGCTCCCCGACGGCTTGAAGAAGCATCAGAGGTTGCCGGATCCGATCCTGACCCCAAGCACCAAGGCCGAACAAGGCGAGCACGACGTGTCAGCCTCCCGAGAAGAGATCTTGGCGATGGGCCGCATGAGCGCCGAGGACTTCGACGAGGCGGCCGGGTATGCGATGGCATTGTTCGCGCATGGGCAAAAGGTTTGCGCGGATCGGGGTTTGATCCTCGTCGATACGAAGTACGAGTTCGGCAAGACGCCCGACGGAAAGATCGTCGTCATCGACGAAATCCATACCCCCGACTCGTCGCGATTCTGGTACACGAAGAGCTACCACGAACGCTTCGAAGCGGGTGAGGACCCGGAGAGCTTCGACAAGGAATACGTTCGGCGCTGGCTCGCGAGCAACGGCTACAGGGGCGACGGACCCGCGCCCACCATTCCCGACGACGTGCGTGTCGAGGCGTCACGCCGCTACATTCAAGCGTGCGACGAGATCCGCGGCACGGAGTTTGCGCCAGACACGACGGATCCATTGCCGCGCATCGCAAAGAACCTAGGGTTGGAGGCATCATGAAAGCGAACATCTTCGTCACATTGAAGCGCGAGGTCCTCGACCCGCAGGGCAATGCCGTTCGCCGCTCGCTCAGCTCCCTAGGCTTCGAAGAAGTCACGTCCGCCCGAGTCGGCAAATTCATCGAGCTCGAGCTCGACGGCAACGACCGAGCCTCCGCCGAATCCCACATCCAGACCATGTGCGAAAAGCTCCTAGCCAACCCCGTCATCGAAGACTTCCACTACGAAATCCTAGACTAGGGCGGATGACCGTTCTCGGGCTTGCGGATGTTCGGAATGTGCTCGAGGGGCGGGCGCCGCGGGAGCTTGCGGAGCATGAGAAGTGGGCGGCGGTAGCCGTGTTGCTGCGTGAAGGGGTTTCGGGGCCCGAGCTCTTCTTGATTCGGCGAGCGGAGCATCCGCGCGATCCCTGGTCGGGGCACATGGCGTTTCCCGGTGGGCGACAGGATGCGGACGATGCGACGTTGCTGCACACGGCGATGAGGGAGACTCGCGAAGAGGTCGGCCTCGACCTATCTGCCGAAGCCGCGCACATCGGACAGCTCGATGACCTTCAGGCGATCGCTCGGGGCAAGCCCCAGCAAACCGTCATCCGGCCGTTCGTCTTCGAGGTGCATCGCGAATCGCCGATCAAGGTCGACGAAACCGAGGTGGCGGAGGCCCTGTGGACGCCGCTGATGCCGCTTTATCGAGGCGAGGCCGACACCGTTCGGCCCTATCAATGGCAGGGGACGCAGATCGACTTCCCCGCGTACGATGTCGGCGGCCGGCTCGTCTGGGGCCTGACGTACCAAATGCTGCAATCTTTCTTCCGTATTCTGGGGTAGCCACGGGCCGTCCCGGTGCTAGGTTCCGCGCTAGCCATGCCTGAAGCTGATCCCAACCGTCTGGTCCACTGCATCAAGCTCGACCGAGAGCTCCCCGGCCTTACCAAGCCGCCTTTCCCAAATGAAATGGGCCAGCTCGTCTTCGAGAAGGTCTCGAAAGAGGGCTGGGATCTATGGCTCCAAGAGAGCGTTCGCTACATCAACACGTATCGGGTCGACCTCTCTTCGCGCGAGGGCGCCGAGTTCATGTTGAAGCAGCTGCGAATCTGGATGGGCCTCGAAGAGGGCGATCAGGCAGCCACCGCGTGGACGCCGCCTAGCGAGTAGGCGAGCCCCCGCCGCTCAGTTGCTTTCCCCTACTGGAAGTTCTGAACCGACCAGAAGTCTCCACTGGCGGTTTCGTAGAATCCGCAGGCGACCATGCTGTAGGATGGGTTTGTCATGTTGATGTAGTGCCCATGTGCGGAGAAGGGCTCACCGGGGCCCTCGTCCCACATGGCTTGCAGGCAACCGTTGATGACGTGCTCCGTCGAGTTCCACCCCGGGCACTCGTTCTGGGCCCAGCCGCGAGGTGAGCAGATGTCCTCGCTGAAGCCAGCGTGCGCGCTTCGCGTGCTGTCGTATTCGGAATGTTGGTCCGCGCATCCCTCAGCAGCGTTCCAGCGCTGGAGCGGCGGGAGGCATTGGCATTCCCAACGAAGTTGGTTGATGCGTGTCACGCAGTCGGCATGGGGATCGCCGCTGCTGGCAACCGCCTCGGGCTGACAGTTCGCGATCGGTGCGCTGAGCGGACCGCCGCTGCAGTCTGCGATGAATCGCGGGTCGCCGGGCGCTCCCCCGGTTCCGCCTCCGGTGTCCGGACCCTGGAAAAAGTCGCCGCACCCTGCGGCAAGCAAACAAAGTGTGAGTAGTGTGGTCTTTGCAATGCGCATCGCGCCCCCTTAGTCGAAGTTCTGAACTCCCCAAACGTCTCCCGAGACTGTCGTAAAGAAACCGCAGGCGACCTGCGTATAAGACGTCGAGGCCATGCTCTCGTAGTGGCCGTTGACCGTGTCCGGGTTGCCGTCCTCGGGACCTTCTTCCCACATCGCCTGCAGGCACCCCGTGATGATTTGGTCGTTCGACGGCCATCCCGGGCACTCGTTCTGGGCGCGACCGCCGCTCCCGCACGGCAGGTCCGAGAAGCTCGCGTGCACCCCGTTGACGCTGTCGTATGCGGCGTTGCTGTCGGTGCAGGCCTCGCCATCGACCCATCGCGCGAGCGGGGGAAGGCACTGACACTCCCACCGAAACTGGTTGATGCGCTCGACACAATCCGCGTGCGCGTCGCCGGTGCTTGCCAGGGGTTCGGGGTTGCAGTTGGCGATCGGTGTGGCGAGCGGTCCGTCTGCGCACGGTCCTGCATCGCCACCGATGCCGGCGTCCATTTGTGAGCCACCGTCCGGCACGCTGGCGTCATCCTCGATCGATGCGTCCGGTGGTCCGGGGGGCGTGCCCGCGTCCGCCGTGCGTTGAAGCCCGACACCGTCGCCGGTGCCGATGACACCTTCACACCCCAGCGCCAGCGCGAGCAGCGCAACAAGCCAAGCACGAGTCCCCATAGCGTTTTCAGGGTAGCAATCTGGGCGTGGACGCCCAAACGGGTGAGACATTTGCTTACATGGAGTTGCGCACCGCGACTACGGGAGAAAACGGGCTCTCACCTCTGCGGGAGGCAGCGGGCAGTGATCGTACTTCCCAAAGAGGCGGTATCTGGTCCGGGCGATGATCCCGTAGAAGAAGTCGGTGAACCACGCCGGCAGGAACCGGAACCACGACAGCGCCTTGGCCGGATAGGGCATCTGTTGCATGCACAGGGCGGCCGCGCGTGATCGTAGGAACACCTCGCCCCGCCTGACGTAGACCAAGGTTTCGATCTCGGTTGGGAACTCGCGATGGATCTCTCTGGCGAGCTCGGCGGTCTCGCCCTGCAACGGAGCAAAATGAAATACCTGCTCTTGGTCCACTCGAAGCATCGCCTTGACGATGCCGTTACACATCGCGCACACACCATCGTAGAACAGCAGGTGCGGCGGGAGCTCGTTCATCGACGCTCTCATAGCAGAAGCCCGGCTTTTTGGGGGGGGGGCGTCGACTACCTCCGCCTGAGCACTTGCAGCCCCTCCGGACGAATCGCAGGCGGGGCTGGGGTTACGGGCTGCCCTGAGCAGGACTAGGATTGCTCAGTCAGCGCTGGCGACTGAAAAACGAGGTCTATCTATGTCGGGCTCCTGGGAAAAAACGGCGTGCATTCTGTGCGAGTGCAATTGCGGCCTCGAAGTTCAGATTGGAGGCCCGGGCAACCAGCACTTCACTCGCATTCGTGGCGACAAGGCGCACCCCTCATCGAAGGGATACGCGTGCGAGAAGCCGCATCGGCTCGACTATTACCAGAACGATCCCGATCGCCTCACGGCGCCGCTTCGCCGCAAGGACGACGGAAGCTTTGAAGAGATCGATTGGGACACCGCGATCCGCGAGGTTGCGGCTCGGCTGGCGGCCGTTCGCGACGAGCACGGTGGGGAAGCGATTTTCTATTACGGCGGTGGGGGCCAGGGCAACCACTTGCCTGGCGCGTACTCGACGGCCACTCGCCGCACCCTCGGCTCACGATACCGGTCGAGTGCCCTGGCGCAGGAGAAGACCGGCGAGTTCTGGGTTGGCGGACGCCTGATGGGCAACATGACTCGCGCGGACTTCGAGCACTGCGAGGTCGGCATCTTCATCGGGAAGAACCCATGGCAGTCCCACGGCCTGCCGCGCGCTCGCGTCACGCTCAAGGAGATGGCCAAGGACCCCAATCGTACGATGATCGTCATCGACCCACGTCGAACCGAAACCGCCGCAATGGCGGACATTCATCTACAGGTGAAGCCGGGCACCGATGCCTGGTTACTCGCTGCGCTCGTGGCCATTCTCGTTCAAGAAGATCGAATCAACCATGCGTGGATCGCGGAGCACGTCGACGGCGTGCAAGACGTGTTGGCTGAGTTTCGCGAGATTCCGGTTGCAGCGTACTGCGAGCTGTCGGGCGTACCCGAAGAGCTGGTTCGCGAGACAGCGCGTCGTATCGGTACCGCCGAGAGCGTGGCGATTTTCGAGGATCTCGGCATCCAAATGAACAGGCACTCGACCCTCAACAGCTATCTCAACAAGTTGCTGTGGGTGCTGACCGGCAATTTCGCGAAGCGTGGAGCGCAGTACGTTCCCGCTCCGATCGTCGCCATCACCGGCAAGCTCGACAAATTGGGCGCCGGCGTGGAAGCCAAGCGGAGTCCGGTCGCCGGGGACCGCATCATCTCCGGGCTGACGCCGTGCAATTCGATTCCCGACGAGATCCTCACCGACCACCCGAAGCGCTACCGAGCGATGATCGTGGAAAGCGGGAACCCCGCGCACTCGGTAGCTGACAGCCAACGCATGCGTGAAGCGTTGAGATCGCTCGACACGCTCGTCGTCATCGACATCGCGATGACGGAAACCGCGCGACTGGCCGACTACATCCTGCCGGCCGCGACCCAGTACGAAAAAGCCGAGGCGACGTTCTTCAACTTCGAGTTCCCGGAAAACTATTTCCATGTGCGGCATCCCGTGTTCGAGGCGCCCGATGGTGTTCTTCCGGAAGCCGAGATTCATGCCCGGCTTTGCGAAGCGCTCGGGGCGTACACCGACGCGGATCTCGAGCCCCTGCGCGCGGCGGCCAAGCTCGGGCGCGCCGCTCTGCTTCCCGTGTTCTTCGGGAACGTCTTGAGCAACCCAAAGCTAGCTCCTCTGGCGCCCGTCATTTTGTATCGGGTACTTGGGCCGCACCTTCCGGACGGCTTGGCGTCGGCGGCGGTGGTTTGGGGCCTGGTACACCAAGCGGCGAGAGCCAACCCGGGCTCGCTTCGTCGGGCCGGCTTCGATGGCGATGGATTCGAGCCTGCAGAGAAGCTGTTCGACGCGATTCTAGAGAACCCCTCGGGCGTGGTGTTTGCGGTCGACGAGCAGGACGAGAGCTGGGCCCGGGTCCACACGCCGAACGGCAAGATCCAGGCGTCGATCCCCGAGCTCTTCGAGGAGCTACGGAGCCTTGCCGATGGGAGCGAGAGCGCTGGCGATACGACGTTCCCGTTTGTGTTGTCTGCGGGCGAGCGACGCTCGTTCACCGCGAACACGATTCTGCGGAACCCGGAGTGGCGAAAAAAGGACCCCGAGGGCTCGCTTCGCATCAACCCGGAGGATGCCGCGCGCCTCGGCATCGCCGATGGCGATCACGTTCGACTGACCACCAAGCGCGCATCGGTTGAAGTTACGATCTCGGTGTCGGGCATGATGCAGCCTGGCCACGTGTCGCTCCCGAACGGGCTTGGTCTCGATCACACGTCCAATGGCGGTGATCGCGTTCAAACCGGCGTTGCGCCGAACGAGCTGACGGCCAGTGAGGACCGGGACTGGCTGGCGGGAACTCCCTGGCACAAGCACGTCCGAGCGCGCATCGAAGCACTCGCTTAGCGGGTGACGTACTCGCCTAGAGCGCGTTAGACTCCGGCGCCCGTGTACAAGACCCTTACCGCCCAGACGATTCACTACTTCGCACGGCCGCAATCGCGGGTGCTTCGCGAACCGCTGAACAACCCGGCTGCGTGGAGGAGGAGCGAGGTCGCGCAACGCGACGATTGGCGTGAAACGTTGACCGAGGCGGACGTCGCGGAGATCGAACACGCTATCGCGTGCGCCAAACGGACCGGGAAGCGCATGGGTGACCTCACGAAGGACGACTTTCCGTTGCCCAGCGTCTCCACGAAGATCGATCGCTGGCGGGCGGAGGTCCAGACCGGCCGCGGCTTTCACGTGCTCCGTGGCGTACCCGTCGCGCGCTGGCCGGAGGCCGACGCTGAGATTTTCTTCTGGTGCCTGGGTCAGCATCTCGGCATCCCCGGCGCTCAGAACCCGCAGGCCGATCTACTCGGGCACGTGCGGGACACCGGGGAGAGTCCCGACGACGTGCGCCACTACCGCACGCGCGTGAACATCAACTTCCACTGCGACGCCGCCGATGTGGTGGGGCTTCTGTGCCTTCATAAAGCCAAGCGCGGTGGCAAGAGCCGCATCGCCAGCTCGGTCTCGGTGTACAACGAGCTGCTGCGCCGCCGTCCCGATCTCGTCGACCGTCTGTACGAACCGTTCATGATGGACACCAAGGGGGAGGGTGGAGTGCGGTATTTGCCGGTGCGCCCATGCCGCTTCGACGACGGGCGGCTGCGCACCTTCTATCACACGGACTACTTCCGTTCGGCGGTCGGGTTCGCTGGTGACTCGATGCTCTCGGCGGACGATCGCGCGGTGCTCGACCTCTACAACGAAATCGCTAGCTCCCCGGAGATGTATCTCGACATGGATCTCGAGCCCGGCGACGTGCAGCTCCTATCGAATCACACGGTTCTGCACGCGCGCACAGAGTACGAAGACTTCGTCGAGGCGGAGCGAAAGCGTCACCTGCTACGGCTCTGGATCTCGCTACCGGCACGCGCGCCGCTCGCTACTCGTTTGCGAACGCAGCGCAGCCGGCTGGGGATGGTCGCGACCGCGGTCGGATTCAAGGTCGGGCACGCGATTCGACGCGCCGCCAATCGACCTCCGGGCAACTGAGCTAGGGCACTTGGCCGGCGACCACGTAGTGATAGGGAAGAGATTCCTTCAGGATCTGGACCACGAAGCCGGCAGCTTCGAGCTCGGACACCACGGTGTTGCTGCTGAGTCGCCGCTCTGTGGGAGGGCCCTCCGGGCTGTCCATGGTGAAATCGACGATCAGCAGGAGACCGCCTGGTCGCAGCGATAACAGGAGTTTTTCGGCATAGTCGACGCGCCCAGAGATGTGGTGCCAGGTGTTGGCGACGAGGATCCGATCGACCGAGTGCACGGCGAGCGCCGGATCGTCGGGGGTGACCACCGCCGGGTGCACGTTCCGCAGCCCTTCCTTTTCGATGCGGGTGTGCAGCCAGGCGATGGTGGCGGGCTCGAGGTCGAGGGGGATCACACGCCCCTCGTCTCCGACCGCGACCGACAGATAGGGCAGGAAGTACCCGGTTCCGGCCCCGAGGTCGACGACGGTCATTCCGGGGCGGCACCCGAGAAGCTCGATTACCTCTTCGGGCCGCTGCCATGCGTCCCGCGAGGGCTCATCGAGGCGATGGGCGTAGGTTTGAAGCTCAGGGAGCCCGCGTTCGGAGCCGCTCGAATGCTCTTGGTGCGGCCCGGGGGCGATCGCGGCGGGCTGGTCCGGAGACGACCTCGTGTTGCAAGCCGCGCAGAGGGCTGTCACAAGCGCGATGAGGGGAATTGCTCTCGAGGTGATGCGGATCACCAGACTTCTAGGCTTTACAATTAGCGACATCTTTGACCCCGGTAAATGACTTCGCATAGTTAGACGACGAACGAGCGGTTCTCTTAACCCTACGCAGTTACTAGAAAAATTGCGCGCAAATACCGTGGGACTATGCTGCGCTCGTGCTCTCTGGGTCCAGAGGGGGAAAGTAAAAGGAACTCCATGAAGAGACATCTCAATTCACCTCTCACCGTCCTGGTGTGCCTCGCCCTTTTCGCGACCATTTCGATCGGTTGTAAGAAGGACGCCGAGGAGCCGGAACCCGAAGACACGACCGGCTCCGAGATTCCTGAGCCGGAACCCGAAGTCGAGGTCCAGCCGGTTGAGCAGCCGTGCGTCGTCGAGACCGTGTACTTCGCGTTCGACTCGTCGGAGCTCGACAGCAGCTCCCGCGCCGCGCTTCAGGAAGCCGTCGAGTGCTTTCGCGGGCAAGGTTCGGGCGTGTCACTCCTTCTCTCCGGTGCGGCCGATCCGCGCGGTACCGAGGAGTACAACATCGCGCTCGGCGAGCGTCGCGCGCAGGCGGTTCGCAGTTACCTCACATCGCTCGGTTTAGACGGGAACAGCATCTCTACGACCTCCATGGGTGAAGAGATGGCGACCGGCACCGACGAAGCAGGCTGGGCTCGGGACCGCAACGTGAGCGGATCCGAGAACTGACGCGCCTTGGGGGGTGTGCTCGTGTGGGATAGCCATTGATGTTTGCGGTGTTCCTTCAGGCAAGCGCACCTGAACAACTCAATCCTTGGGCGCTCGTCGTCGGCGCTTCGCCGGTCGTGCAGTTCGTCCTGCTGATCCTCGTCTTCATGATGGTGATGTGTCTGTACATCATCGGCGCGAAGTGGATCCGCTTGAGGCAGGTCACCACGCAGAGCCGGGGGTTCCTGCAGGTCTTCTGGTCCGAGGAGAAGACCCGCACTTGGAACGCCCAGGCGATGAACGAGATCCACGCCCAGTCGGCGAGTTACGATCGGTCGCCCATCGCCACGGTGTTTCGCGCGGGGTATCGTGAGCTCGCGCGCATTGCGCGGCAGGGGCGCCCGACGAAAGGGGACGTCGAGAACGTGGAGCGCGCGCTTCGTAGGGCGCAAAGCGCCGAGCTGACCCGGCTCGAGAACAAGGTGTCGTTCTTGGCGACGACGGCCTCGACCGCTCCGTTCATCGGCCTGTTTGGAACGGTTTGGGGCATCATGAACTCCTTCATCGCCATTCACGGTGAAAAGAGCGCCGGGCTCGACGTGGTCGCGCCGGGCATCGCCGAAGCGCTCATCGCAACGGCGATCGGCCTTGCTGCCGCGATCCCGGCGGTGATGGCCTACAACTATTTCGTGCGGCGCATTCGTGTGGTCGACAGTGAAACGGCCGCCTTCGCCAGTGACTACCTGAACATCATCCGCCGTCACCTGCTGGTGGAGTAAGCGATGGCGTTTTCCAACGGCAGCGGCGGCGGACCCCTCAGTGAAATCAACGTCACCCCGTTGGTCGACGTGATGCTCGTGCTGCTGATCATCTTCATGATCGCCGCGCCGATGCTCACGACGGGCGTCAAGGTCGACCTTCCCAAAGCCGACGCGCCACGCATGGACATCGACCAAGAGCACCCGCTAATCACGGTGCAACGGGATCAGCGGATCTTTCTCTTCGATGAAGAGGTCTCGCTCGACGTGTTGCGGGAACGCCTCGTGTCCGACCAGCGTATTCTCGACGTCGATGAAGTGTTCGTCCAAGCAGACGAGCAAGTCCCGTACGGTGTGGTGGCGCAGGTCCTTGCTCTCGTGCGACAGGCTGGCATCGGTAAGATGGGCTTGGTCACCGATCCGGTCACTCGAGAGCCGAGATAGCGATGGCCGAGGTGAGCGATTGGCGTGCCCTCTCTCTGCTGGAGACGGAGCAGCCGACGCTGACGGAAATTGCGGGAGGTGTCGCGTTTACGATCATCGCCTTCGTGGGCATACCCACCTTGGCCATGTTGAGCGCGTTCGTGTTCGGCGGGATGGAGTCGCTGTTCGGGAGTGGCGTCGACGATTTGCCACCTCCCACGATCGAAGTCATCGAGACGCGGTTCGTGCGGCTTGGCAAGCGCAAGGAACCTCGCAGACTTCCGAGCAAGGAGATCCCCGACGCGCAGCAAACCGCGCCGGTGCCCCAGGCCCCCGAGTCCGAGCCGATGGCCGCCGTGCCCACGACCAGCAAGGAGAGGGGCCTCGCGAAACCGAAAAAGAAGCGCGAAGCGCGCGATGAGGATCTGCTGTCGCAACTAGGTGAGCGAGCGGGCGCGATTTCGGATCTGACCAAGGGCCCAGAGCTCGAGGGAGACCCCGACGGGATCGTCGAGGGCACCAAAGCAACGGGAGACGAGCTCGAGATCTACCTAGGGAAGCTCTACTCGTACTTTCGGAGGGGCTGGCAGGTGCCTACACAACTCAGCGACGAGGACCTTCAGAAGCTTGCATGCGTGATCGAACTTTCCGTGACATCGAGCGGGCGCATCGGGGAATTCGAAGTGAGCCGACCGAGCGGGAATGAAGTATTCGACGAATCCGTTCGTCGGAGGATGACCCAAGCAGAGGGGTCAGATCTTCCGAGGCCGCCGGAGTCGGTGGCAAACCGCGTTCTTGGGAAAACGATCTCTCTGCGTTTCTTTGGGCGTCACGCCCGCTGAGGTTGCACATGACTTTGATGGAATTTCGACATCGTTGGCTTCGCGTAGCTCTGGTCGCCGTGTTTGCGCTCGGACCAGTGGTATTTTCCGTAGTGCCGGCTGGGGGCCAAGAGGACGCACCTCCGTTACCGGAGGACAAGCTCGTGGTCGACATCGATGCGCCCGACGAAGAGGTGTTTCGTATCGGTGTTCCCAATCTGCTGGGGGACGCGAAGCCACAGGCCGCAAACGCTGGAGGCGTCCTACGAAACGATTTTCGTCTGATGCCCGCGTTTCGTGTCATCGGTCCACAATCGGTCCGACACGACTACGCGAGCTCGGGCCTCGGGGTCGACCTCGGGGCGTGGGCGATACTGGGCGCCAACGGGGTCATCAAGGGGCAGGTGTTCGGCGATGAAACTGGGCTGAGCGTCGAGCTGCGCTTCTATCAATCGAGCGGGGGCGGCGTGCCGGTGCTGCGTCGCACGTACCGCGGGCCGGCTACCGAGCTTCGCAAATGGATGCACTCCTTCGTCAATGAGGTCATCGGGGTCGTCACCGGCATGTACGGGCCGTTTGGAACCGAGATCGCATTCGCACGGAAGCACGGGCCTGGGCACAAGAGCGTCTACGCTGCGTCCATGGACGGCTACGGCGTCCGAAAGGTGTCGAGCGGTCAAGGCGTGTCGATGCTTCCCTCGTTTGGCAAGGGCGCGATTTGGTACACGCGCATGACCAAGCTAGGCACGTTCATCACGAACACGCGGGTCGGGGGCAAGCGAGTCATCGGCGGCAAAGGGATCACCATGGCGCCCGCGATCTGCGGCGACCGCATGTACTTCTCTTCGTCGCGATCTGGTAACTACGAGATCTACAGCTCGAGCCTCGATGGCAAGGGGCTGCGGCGGCTGACTCGCAGCCGCGCGATCGATATCAGCCCGACCTGTGGACCGGGCGGAAAGCTCGCGTTCGTGTCGAATCGTCATGGCAGTCCGCAGATTTTCACCATGAAGATCGATGGAACCAACTTGAAGCGCGTCACGTTTCGCGGGAATCACAACCAAACGCCGGTTTGGTGCAAGGACCCGAAGCAGCCGCTCATCGCCTTCAGCGGACGCGACCAGAACTTCGACATCTTCACCGTCAATATCGAAACCCAGGAGTACCAGCGCCTCACGCAGGGTCAGGGTGACAACAAGGACCCAGCGTTTTCTCCCGACTGCCGGTTGATCGCGTTTTCGTCGAATCGACGCGGCTCACCCGGAGTTTACCTTTCGGGGCAAGATGGCCTGGACCAAAACCAAGTGATCGCAGGCAAAGCCGAAACCGTTCGCTGGGCCCGCTGAGCCGCACAAGCCGCTTGGCTTGGCGGTCACACCCCACTATTGTCCGACGCGATGTCGGTTTGGAAGCGAGGGTGCCTCGTCACGGTCGTGCTCTTCGCCTTGGTCGCAGTCGTTTTCTGGGTCGTGCTCGGAGGAGGTGACCTACAGACCGACGGGGAGATCACGGCGACGCCACTCGACCCCGCGATCTCGAATGCGCGCGAGGACGGACAGCGCGCGATCGTGGAAGGCTCGGGGGGACGGGTGCTGTTTGGCGACCTTCACGTACACTCCACCTTGTCGGTCGACGCCTTTCAATGGAGCCTCCCCTTGATGGGCGGGGAGGGTGTGCATCCGCCTGCCGACGCGTGTGACTTCGCCCGCTTCTGCTCGCAGCTCGACTTCTATTCGCTCACCGATCACGCGGAGGCGCTGACACCCCGCACCTGGAAGATGATTCGGGAGTCGATTCGCGAGTGCAACGCGGTCGACTCCGAGAGCGAGCAGCCGGACCTGGTGGCCTTCACCGGCTTTGAATGGACGCAGATCGGCACGACACCGGCGACCCACTACGGCCACAGAAACGTGATCTTCAAGGACACCGGGGACGAACAGCTTCCCGCGCGTCCCATTGCGGCCCCGGGCCTCGCTGCGGAAGCGATGTCCGACATGAACACAATCACCGCGAACCTGTCGATTCCCTTCCGAGCATTCCCGAACGAGCAGCCTTACAACGACGTCGCAGCGCACGTTCTCGAGATCGCTCGTTTGGATGCCTGCCCGGAGGGCGTCCCGTCACCGGAGCTTCCGGCCGGCTGCCGGGAGGTCGCGGCGACACCCGATGTGCTCTTTCGCAAACTTGGGGAGTGGGGCCTGAGCTCCATGGTCATTCCGCATGGCACCACTTGGGGCTTCTACACGCCGCCCGGTTACCTCTACGACAAGCAACTCCAGGCGAAACACGACGACCCGAAGTGGCAGCAACTGATCGAGGTGTTCTCGGGACATGGCAATTCCGAGGAGTACCGAACGTTTCGGGCTGTCGAGCAGAGCGAGGACGGACCGGTCTGTCCGGAACCCACCGAGGGATATGAGCCCTGTTGTTGGCGTGCTGGTGAGATCATTCGAAGCCGTTGTGACAACCCGTTGTCCGAAGAATGCGACGAGCGGGCCGAGGCGGCGCGGCAGAACTACGTCAGGGTGGGGGTCGCCGGGCACCTGACGCTCCCAGGTACCGACGTCATCGAGTGGGGCAACTGCGGTCAATGCACCGACTGCTTCGACCCGAGCTTCTCCTATCGTCCGGGCGGCTCCGTGCAGTACATTCTATCGCGCGGGAACTTCGACGACCCCGGGGAGCCTCGGCATGCGACGCTCGGCTTCATCGCGTCGAGCGACAACCATTCGGCTCGGCCCGGCACGGGCTACAAGGAGTACGAGCGCCGAAAGATGACCGATGCGCGCGGAGCTTCCACTGAAGAATGGCAAAAAGTCTTGTTCGGTGACCCTGCGAAGGCGAGCCGGTCGGTGGAGATTTCCCCAGAGTCGGTGAACGCCAAGCCTCCGTTCCGCAGAGTGTGGTTGGAGCGTCAGGCTTCCTTCTTTCTCACCGGCGGGCTTGTTGCCGTACACGCGAAGGAGCGAACACGCGACGCGATTTGGCAGGCGCTGTTCGAGCGGCAGGTTTATGGAACATCGGGGGACCGCATCTTGCTGTGGTTTGATCTCGTCAACGCGGCTAACGAGCACGTGCCGATGGGCAGTCAGATCGATTTCGAGGGAACGCCGAAGTTTCGAGTTCGTGCGGCTGGCGCGTTCGCTCAGCTTCCCGGTTGCCCCGACGAGGTGATCGAGGCGCTCGGGGCCGAGCGAGTCGATCGGATATGCGCCGGCGAGTGCTATCGACCCTCTGACGAACGCAGGCGCATCACGCGCATCGAGGTCGTGCGTATCGGGCGGCAAATGAAAGAGACCGAGGCCGTCGAACAGCTGGTTCAGGACCCTTGGCTGACGATTCCATGTCCGGCCGGCACCGAGGTCTGTGAGGTCGAGTTCGACGACCCATGGTACCCCTCGGCAGGGCGCGAAGTGCTCTACTATGTTCGCGCGATTCAGGAGCCGACACCCGCGGTCAATGCGGGTCTCCTCCGATGTGACGGCGATGTGTGCGAACCCTGCTACGGCGACTATCGCGTTCCCTTCGACGAGGACTGCCTGTCGATGAGCCAGGAGCGCGCCTGGTCCTCACCGATTTATCTCACCTCGCCCTAGCGGTCGTCGCAGTCGGCGGGGCCTAGCTCGCGCACCTTGCGGAACTCCCTCTTTGCTTTCGAAAAGAGCGGCGAGCTCTTGTGGTTTTTGAGGAGGGCCTTGAGCGCCGTGCCCGCGTCGTTGCACGAACGGACTTCTAGAAACGCTTGGGCCATGTCGTAGAGCGTCTCGTCGAGCGCGTCGCCCT
>CBDURI010000033.1:0-15771 GCA_965369435.1 uncultured bacterium | reverse complement strand
CGCCCAGTCCGCAGCGCACCGGTGCGCTCTACGCACCTCTGAGCAGCTCAGTGCAGGCGCACGGGCGTGATTTGGACCGCCTCCCGGACCGCGCACCGAGCCACTGGGCCACTGAAACCCAAAGCGCACCGCTCCTGTGCCTCCCACCAACACTTCGCGACGCCCCCATTCGCTACTCACCCTGGGAAGGGTGGGTTGGGTGGGTGGGGAAGGTTGGGTGGCAACTCACCCTGGGAAGGGTGGGCGGACGGGTTGGGCTGATTAGCTGAGGCCCATTACTTTGGTGAGCACCACGGTGATGTTGTCGGGGCCGCCTGCTTCGTTTGCGCTGTCGATGAGCTTGTTGGCTGCGGTTTGAAGGTCTTGATGTGATCCGACGATGCGTTGGATGTCCGGGTCGGACACCGGACCGCACAATCCGTCGCTACAAAGCACGTAGATGTCGCCGATTTCAGGGCGGTCGAGCACCGTGTCCACCTTGACAGTCGACTTCATCCCGAGCGCCCGAACGATGACGTTCTTGAGTGGGAAGTTTTCGATCTCTTCTTCGGAGAGCCGCTTCATCTTGATGTAGTCGTTGAGGAGCGAGTGGTCCGCAGTGAGCTGCTCCATTTTTCCGTCGCGGATGCGGTATACGCGGCTGTCGCCGACGTGCGCGATCAACACTCCATCTTCAACGACGAGGATACCCACGACCGTCGTGCCCATGCTGTGCATGTGAGGATCTTTTTGAGCGGCTTCGTAGATGCGCAGGTTCGCGAGCTTGATGCCAGTGATCAGTCGGTTCTCTTCGTAGCCCCGTGCCTTGTCCATCTTGTAGGGCCAAGTCGCTTCGGGATCGCTGCTGGTTGTGCGGAAGAACTCGCGCAGCGTGTCGATGGCCATGCCGCTCGCAATCTCACCGGAGGCGTGTCCGCCCATCCCGTCGGCCACCACAAAGAGGTTGTCCTCCTCGGCCAGCATGAAACTGTCCTCGTTGTGGGTGCGCTTCATCCCCACATGCGTGTCGCCTATGGCCAAGACCCGAGCTCGTGACATGTTCCCCTGCGAATCCCTCTGGAATACGAGATTAGCGAGCGAGTGACGGCCAAGTCAACGAAACCGGCCTATACTCGCCCGAACGTGTCGGGTGACCCGGAAAACGAGCTCGCGGCGGTGATTTCAAGCGCCCAGGAGCTTCTACATTGGGAGGAAGCGCTCGGAGGTGCGGGGTTTCCAATGCCTGAGGCTGCGGCGCCACAGCAGGCGCCCATCGGCGAGCCCGGAGCGAATGGCGTGGCTCAGGATACGCAAGCTCGCCTCGAAGTACTGGCCGACGAGGCGGCCGAATGCACGCGTTGCGAGTTGAGCCGCGGCCGAACAAAGAGCGTTTTCGCGCGGGGAACCCCCGCCACCGACCTCGTTTTTGTCGGGGAGGGCCCCGGCTTTCACGAGGATCAACAAGGCCTCCCATTCGTCGGGCGAGCCGGCCAGCTACTCGATCGCATGATCGCCGCCATGGGTTACGGACGCGACGGCGTCTACATCTGCAACGTGGTGAAGTGCCGCCCGCCCGACAACCGCACCCCGCTTCCCACCGAAACCGCCGCGTGCGCGCATTTCCTGATTCCGCAGCTCGACCTGGTGCAACCAAAGGCCATCGTCGCGCTCGGCCGCTGTGCCGCAGAGAACCTCGGCGTCGTACCCCCCGCCGGAAGATGGCGAGGAATCTGGGGAGAATGGCGAGGCGTCCCCGTCATGCCGACCTACCACCCAGCCTTCTTGCTGCGCAGCCCGCAATTCAAGAAGCCGGTATGGGAAGACTTGCAAGAAGTCCTCCGCAAACTGAACCGAGAAGTCCCGACACGTTGACTGCGACGCCGTAGATCTTGACGTACGCAAGGGCGCAGCGGAGTGCGCTGCGTGCCCCGATCACTTGCGGTGGCAAGCTCCGAAAGCCCGGGGATCGTCGTACTGCGAGCTCCCGTTGGTCTCCCCGTGCTCCGTCATGCCCGGCCCAACGGTCATCATCTTTGGAGGTTGGGGATCTACGTCGGTCCACACCGAGCACTGTAGCCAGTACTCACAGTCGTTCTCGACGTACACGCGGTGCCGGTAGTGCGAGCCCATCTTGTCGGCTTGCGCCCAGACGCTGTAGCAACTTCGGGCGCCGGCTTGGGAGGGGCCGAGAGGATGGGGAGATACGGCGAGGCCCCAAAGCAACAACAGCAACAAGCCCGACAAGCTCAGCGCGACACGCGGGGTGACTCCAGTCAACACCTTCATGTCGGGATTGTGCGGCCATGTCGGCGGCGGCGCCATCACTCAGTCGCCCTGGTAGGAGCAGCCGGAGGTGCAGGTCTCACTCACATCGACGCGGCTCAAGTGTGGCAGCGCCGGCTTCAACCGTTGCCAGATCCACCGCGCCAGAACCTCGCTTGTCGGGTTCTCGAGACCTGCGATGTCATTCAAGTAGTAGTGGTCGAGCCGACGCCGCAGCGGCTCGCAAGCCTCGGTGATGTCGGCAAAGTCGACGACCCAGCCGAGCTCCGGATCGAGCTCGCCCTCGACGTACACTCGAACGCGAAACGAGTGGCCGTGTAGACGCTTGCACTTGTGTCCGTCGGGAACGTTCGGGAGCAGGTGCGCCGCCTCGAATCGGAACTCTTTCCAGATCTCCATATCGACCAGATTCTGTGCATTCCCGCTACGGGGCGCCACCTAAAATGCCGAGCCGGGGCTCCAGCCTCTCGGGGCCAGCTCGAAGCGCTCGAACTCGAAAGCAGGAGAAACGGTACAACCGACCAAGGTCCATTCACCGAGCGAGCGGGCGGCTTGCCACTCGTATGGCGCCACGATGATCTGCGGACGCTGTCCTGCGGAAACGTCCCGGCCGAGAACGCGATGGCGCGCGTTCTCGCTTTCGATGCACGTCGATAGCTCTAGCGGTGCGCCAGCGTAGAAGTGCCAGATCTCGGTGGCATCGACTCGGTGCCAATGGGAGCGCTCGCCTGCCTGAAGCAAGTAGTAGATGGCCGTGCCTGCGCCGCGCCTCGCGCCATCGTCGTGACGCCAGGTCTCCCCGTAGTGTCCTCCCTCGGGATGCGGGGTGAGGCGGAGGGTGGAGATGAGGTCAGCTGCGGTCACGGGGGGAGTGTAGGACAGGGAGATGGTCAGCGTCAGCGCCAGCCTCTGTGCCGGGGCAGGGGCGAGGGGGTGCGAATTGTGGGGGATAGGCGGGGGCGGTTGGGGGTAGGGGTGTTGGTTGTCTATTCTGGTGGCAGTATCGTGGCGCACAATTCGGATGCTGATTTAGCTCGACTCGAGGTTTGTCTTCGGGAAGGCATTACGGGCAATGAACATGCGGACCCTCGCGAAGAGCTTGGGAGCGCGGTGGATGCGGATGACCGTGCGGTGGCGCGGGCGTTGGTTCGTCTGATCGCGACGGGTGACCTGGAGCAAATCGGGACGCAGGCCATCGATCCCGAGGCCGCGCGGCATCCATCGGTGCGACCGCCTACCGAGGTGGCTGTGGACCCTTCGTTCCTCGGTCGCCTCAGCACGAGCGGCACGGCCGGGCTCTCCGTCGAACGCATCGACGATCTGCCGACGATCCTCGCAGTCCTTCGCGCGGGCTCGCGACGACAGCGGCGGGCAGCGTTGGACCGACTGCGCGACCGGCTGCGCGACCGGCGCCTGCTCCACAGCGATGCTGTCCGCCAGGCCATCCACACCATCGCCGCACTGCGAGACGTCGAGCTCGGACACGAGTTGGCGCAGGTGCGCGCGGAGCTCCCCGGCACGCAGGGGCGCCAAGCCCGTCACGAGTACGAGGAGTGGAAACGCCTGGCTGAGCGGGTCGAAGCTGCGATTCGCGCGTTCTGGGACGGGCAGTCCAACGTCGAGCCGATTCACGTTCTGCCCGGGGATCAACGGGCTATCTTGCTCATGCGCATCTCTGAGCTTCCCGACGTGGTCGTTCACCACATCAGCGCGATCATCGAGGGCAACGACGGTTGCGTGCCCTTGGAGTCTCGAATCGGGCTCATCGCCTCCCTGCGCTACGCCACCGATCGCCGCCTGGTAGCCGCACTGGTCTCCCTCGTCGAGGCGGAGCGGGGAGAGCTCGTGGCCCGTGCAGCTCGGGTGCTCGGCGGCATCGACGACGCCCGGGTCCATCCGGCGCTTGCAGAACGATTCGAGCGCAGCTTCGTCAACGTGGAGCGCGTTGCACTCGCGGGCGCGCTCGGGATGCACGGCGACTGCCGTGGTCTCAGCGAAGTGCGAAGCTCCCTCGAAGAGGATCAGCCACAGCTGCTGCTTCAGGCGCTCGAGGCCATGGAGAGCCTCGGCTCGTCGGAGAGCACGGACCCCGTCATCAAGTTCCTCGGCCACCCCGACGTGACCATCGCCACGCAGGCAGCACGCACCGCGGCCCGCATTGCCGACGGAAGGGCTCTCGACGAGCTGACCGCGAGGCACAACGCCACCTCCGTACCCGCACTGCGTGCCGCGATCGAGGACGCGCTGTCCGCGATCGCCGCCCGGATGGAGCTGCGCGGCGAAGAAGCCGCAACGATCGATTGGTCCGAGGTCGGCAACAAGCCAGCGCCGCGCAGGGGCACACGCGACAGCGTGCCCAGCATCGTTCTGGGTTGGCGCGACTATTTCATGGGTCGTGTTTGGCTCTTGCTGGGGCGGATGGCCTGGGCCAACGCTCGCTTCGAGTCCGCCGCAGCGCGCCGGGAAGGCTGGGCCATCCCCCTGATCGGCATCGGGATGGCCTTCGCACGTCGCGGGCAGTTCGCGCTCGCGCTGCCCGCATTTCGGCGCGCGATCGAGGTCGACCGCCCACGAATCGAGCGCAACCCGATCCTCGTGCGCGCAATGGCAAAGTCGTTCCTGCATCGCGCGGAGCAGGTGGAGCGCGAGGGGCGCGACGATGTGGCTCGCGGCTTGGTCGGAGAGGTGTTGACGCTGGACCTTCGGCGCGCGCCCGGCACGGTCCGCTTCGAGCTCAAACGCAAGCACGATGTCCTGTCACGAGGGGAGCGAGGCGATGTCCCTTCGGCTGCGTGACGTCGTACTGCAGCACCTGCGGGCGCTTGGGACGACGTGTGAGGAAGGCTCGGTCCGACGTCTCACGATGGATATCGAGCTCGAGGGCTGCATCGAGATGGTCACGCTGAGCCTTCGCGATGACGAGCTTCA
Source organism: uncultured bacterium (assembly GCA_965369435.1). GTDB lineage: Bacteria > Myxococcota_A > Polyangia > Polyangiales > Houyiibacteriaceae > SG8-38. The sequence goes on along the minus strand of CBDURI010000033.1, from coordinate 10,581 downwards.
GTGCGTATCGAGCGACGGCCGAAACGACGGTCCGCACGTGATGGCCGCGCTGAGGTTCATCGCCGGCACCGAGCCGCGTGAGGACCCCACGCCTCCTCGTCCGATCCCTTCGATCGCGGGCCCGACACTCGGACAGGCTTCCCCGAACGAGCTTGCCGAAGCGCTCGATGACCTACTCACGGCGGTCGCCCGCGTCGGAGTCAGCAAGGCGCAGTACGCACCATCTGTCGATGCCGCTCTCGAACGAGTGGTCGGCGTCGCTCCACAGCCGACGCCACCAGGGCTTGGTCGCTTCATCGGCCGTCTCCAACAGGAGATTCGCTCCGCAGAGCCGCTGCATCTAGCGCGAATCCTCGACGGCGCGTCGCAGGTCGCCGACGCGCTGCGAGCAGATGCACCCACGCGCGACTCGGAGCAACGCCTCAGTGCATGGTTCGGAGTCCGGCCAGGGTCTTCGCCCGACGTGGAGCGGCTCTACGATCGCACGATGATCGAGCTAGGTCGCGAGTGGTTGTCCGGCACCGAACGCGCCAGTGTCGAGCGGCGCTACCTAATAGACATCCGGTCGGGCAGCATCTACCGGGAGGACCGGCCTCGAAACGCCACCGCTTCGCTTGGCCCGTGCCCGCGGCAACTTCGCGTGGGCCTAGCCGAGGTCGAGGCCGGACCCGCGCCGCAACGGATTCGCATTCTTCAGTACGAGGTCCAGCCCGACGTCCCTACCGAGAGCTGGGCCCGCGTTCAACAGGTGGCGGACCGAAACTTCGCGCACCTGACCGAGGGCTATCGGCGATCCGTGGAGGCGCACCCTTCGTTGGCCGAACCATTTGCGCTCATCGCGCCCTATCGCATCGAGCGAAACGGCGTCTTCAAGGCGTTCGACGCGGAGGGGCATCGGCTGCTCCTCAACCGATCGGAGCGGCGCGGCGCCGTCCTTGCCTTCTACGACCTCCTGGCCGAGGGCGTGGAGCCCTCTTGGGTCGCGGGCCGCCTGACCGATACCGGCGCCACGCTGTGCCTGACGCCCTTCGCCGTGGGGACCCGCGACCAAACGTACCGGCGTCTGTAATATCTCTCATCGAAAGCAGCTTCTGCTGCTAACGTACCGGCACCGTTCGCGTACGCGCTTTCGGCACCGAGTCGCCGCCTCCCGATGTCATTAACCCAGCAAAGCGATAGCGCCCGAAGACGCTCCCTTCATGCTCGACGCCTGCCGCTCGCAGATTCGGACCGGCAGCTGGCACAGCTGAGCGATCTGCAACTGAACAGCGACTTCCAAACGGCGCTGAGCAGCGAAGGGCTGTGGCCGCTGCAACCCACCTCGATCGACGTCCTACAGATCAACGTGGGCAGGCTCTGCAATCAAACCTGCCGTCACTGCCATGTGGACGCGGGCCCCGATCGCACCGAGGTCATGTCGCGCGAAACCGCAGCGGCGTGCGTCGAGGCGCTTCGGCGAAGCTCGATCTCGAGTGTCGACATCACCGGCGGGGCTCCCGAGCTCAACCCCAATTTTCGTTGGCTGGTCGAGCAGTGCACGTCGCTCGGCCGACACGTGATGGATCGGTGCAACCTCACGATTCTGGAAACCGGGCCGCATCGGGACTTGCCGGCGTTTTTCGCGGACCACAAAGTCGAGCTCCTTTGCTCGCTCCCACACTACGAGCCCGCCTGCACCGACCTGCAACGAGGCGATGGCGTCTTCGAGAAAAGCATTCGTGCGTTGCACAGGCTCAACGACCTGGGCTACGGAGACGGCCGATCTGGCCTCCGCCTCGTCTTGGTGACCAACCCGGTGGGCGCCGCTCTCCCGGCTGCGCAGGGGTCCCTCGAAGCAGAGTGGAAGCGCGAGCTGAAGCGGCGCTACGACATATCGTTCGACGCGCTCTACACCATCACCAATATGCCGATCAGCCGCTACCTCGACTGGCTGCTCGAATCCGGCAACCTCGACGCCTACATGCAGCTCTTGGTCGAATCGTTTAATCCGCAGGCCGCCCACGGGATCATGTGCCGGAACACCATCTCCGTGGGCTGGGACGGTCGCCTCTACGATTGCGACTTCAACCAAATGCTCGACATCCCGCTAGCCGAGAACGCCGGTAGGCACATCCGCGATTTCGACCTCAGCACGCTCGAAGCGCGTACCATCCAAACCGACCGCCACTGCTTCGGCTGCACGGCGGGCACGGGTTCGAGCTGCGCCGGCGCAACGACCACATCAGAAGAGACACCATGCGCGAGTCCCTGACGCCCACACCTGTGATCGACTCAGACCACTCGGCAGTCCTTTCGTTCGCGAAGGCCGGCGCAGGGCAAGCCGCAAACCCCCGCGAGCGGGCGGTCAGTCTCTACTACGCCGTGCGCGACGGCATTCGCTACGACCCGTACTCGATCACGATGACGGTACCGGGCCTGAGGGCGAGTGCGACACTCGCGGCGAGCCGTGGCTGGTGTGTGCCCAAGGCGATCTTGCTGGCCGCCTGTTGCCGCGCCCTTGGCATCCCCGCGAAGCTTGGTTTTGCCGACGTGAAGAACCATCTCTCGACCGAACGGCTGCGCCGAGTCATGGGCACCGATATCTTCTACTGGCACGGATACACGGCGATCGAGCTCGACGGGAAATGGGTTAAGGCGACTCCCGCCTTCAACGTCGAGCTTTGCGAGAAGTTTCGCATCAAGCCGCTAGAGTTCGACGGAACCGAGGATTCGATCTACCACGCGTTCGATCTCGAAGGGCGCCAACACATGGAGTACCTCCGGTTTCACGACGAGTACAACGACCTGCCACTCGACGAGCTCATCGCGAGCTATGCCAAGCACTACAGTGGCGCATTGTACGAAGAGCCGAACGGCGATTTCGACCGCGACGTCAACCAAGAAACGGGCAACGACCCTGGCTAATCGCCTCGGCGGTCATCGCTGAGGTCCACTTCGACGGGCAAGTGGTCGTCGCCCAAGTGCACCACGGCGTCCGCCCGCCCAGGCATCTCCTCCCACATGAACCGCGTCAGGCGTTCGAAATGCATGACAAAGCGGCGCACCGCCTGGGGCGTCATGACCTCGGGGCCTCGGCCGGCCACGCGGAGGCGCGCTTCCTGCTCCTCGCGCCACGCATACACCCGATCGAAGTCGGGGGGACGCAGCATCACGAGCAGGTCCAGCTCGGCGAACAGGGCTTGATAGTGTCCACCAAGCTCGCGATTCACGTACCAGCGCCAGTCGCCCGTTGGGTCTTCGAGGCGCTCGAGGCCGTTCACCGGCGCCTCGAGCTCGTCTGCACGTTGCGGCCGCGCGCCCATGCACCAGCCCTCGAAAATCACCACATCACAACGCCCCTCCCAAGGGGACCACTGCGCGACCGGATACCGCTCGTCTTTGGCTTTGTCGAAGCGCGGCAGCGCGATCGGTCGGCCTTCGCGCAGGCAACGAAGGACCCGCACCCCGAGCTCGACATCGTGGGTGCCTGGTACGCCGCGCGTCGCGAGCAGGGGGTGAATCGTGTTGGCGCGCTGGAGTCGGGCGGCCGCGGACAGATAGAGGTCATCGAGCGATAGAATCGCTGCTCGCACTCCGTGAATGCGCTCCAACAACCGCTGAAGCAGCCGCGCCAGAGTCGATTTGCCGGTCCCCTGGGCCCCGTTGAGCCCAAGCACTAGCGTGGCGTCCTCGACGTGGTCTGCGACCCAAGCCGTCATCGGCACGTAGAAGTCCGCAATGAGCGCGTCCGACGGCCGCGCAATGCCTTCATCCGCACACCAGGATTCGACATCAGCGCGAACGTCGGGAAACTCCGGACGGAGCCTACCGCGGAACGAAAGTGGCCAGAGCACGGCGGCATCATACCCCGCAAAGTCGCCGCCGTAGACCCTGACACTGACGCTGGCCCCGACGCTGCCACTGGCGCTGCCACTGCCTCTGTTCTAAACACCCCCCGATGCCCACCCCCAAAGTCCGTATCCTCGTCGCCAAGCCCGGTCTCGACGGGCACGACCGCGGCGCCAAAGTAGTCGCGCGGGCGCTACGGGACGCAGGGTTCGAGGTGGTGTACACGGGACTCCATCAAACGCCGGAGATGATCGCGGTGGCGGCGATCCAAGAAGACGTCGACGCGGTGGGCCTCTCGATCATGTCGGGCGCACACAACACCCTGTTTCCCGCAGTACTCGATGCCCTTCAGGCACGGGGTGCGGATGACATCATCTTGTTCGGTGGCGGTATCGTCCCGGAGCAAGACTGCGAGTCACTCCTCGCCAGAGGAGTCGGCGCCATCTTCACACCGGGCGCCCCGCTCGAAGAGATCGTCCAGTGGATTCACCGCCACGTTAAACCGAGGTCTCTCGAAAGCTCCTAGCCCCGCGGGGACCCGAGGCGTTTGACCTGGCGAGGTTAGCGCTCCATCGGGGGAAGGCCATGACCAGGCACCACGAGCGTCTTGCGGTAGGCATCGTAGTCGAAGAGGTCGCTGTGCTCGGGGGTGTGGCACAAGAGGCACATCGACTCCGGAGTGTCCCGTAGAATGCCGATCTTTTCCGGATCCTTGGCGTGTGCTGCGCCCGGGCCATGACAGCTCTCGCACCCGACGTTGACCAGCGCGCCCTTCAAGTGGTGCGTTACCGTCGACCCACCTGGTTGCTCGTAGCCGGTGACGTGACAGCCCACGCAATCGAGGTTGTACTCCTTGTTGCGCTGCTGAAGCGTGAGGTACGCGACCCCGTGCGCGTGATTGCGCCACCACCAAGAGGCGGTGGTGTGGCAACCGGCACAGGCCGCCGAACCCACGTACGCAATGTCGTCGGGCCCGAGCGGCGGCGGCTCGAGGTCGGCGAACGCCACCCGATTGGCTTCGTTCACGACCTGGTCATGCTCCCGCATCAACTTGCCGACCTGCTTATCCCTTGGCGCTCTCTTGGAGAACGGAATCCAAGTAGCGAACAGCGCGTTGCCATCCGCTGACGCGGTGGGCGCATCGAGCGCCTGCCGATCGCTCTTCAGACCGGCCAAACGGCTGCGTTGCGCTTCGAGGTCGGCGGCATCCACCTCGCCGGACTTCTCCCATCCCGTGATCTTCGCCGACAAGTCGCTGATTTGCCGGTCGAGCTGCACGGCGGCTTCAGCACGTGACCACTCGCTGCGATCTACGAAGGGCTCGCCCTCCTTCGTTCGGTACACATCGACAACCGTGAGTCCCTGGCCTTGGCGACTTGCGTGAAGCACCCAGGCCTTGCCGGCTGGGTGGGGCGGGACCGGCTCGTCCTCGTCGAGCCCACCTTGGACTATGAAGTCCACTCCATCGATGGCCCCGATGCGATTGGCGTCGCGCCGCGACCCATCGACCAACGCGATGGTCAGATCGCTTTGCGCCTGCACGTTCTCGAGTGCGGCCGCGACCGCATCCCGCTCGGACCCAGGACGAACGCCAACGACATTCAATCGAAGAGCACCTGCTTCGATGCGCAACACCTCAGCGTCGCTGGTCATCGCCAACCACGGAAACTCGGTAGCCTTCCGCAACGCCTCGAGCGTTTCTGCCGGCTGGGCGCGGTCGCGGCGGCCGGGCAATGCCGCCGTGACCTCCAAGCCATTGAGAATCCCCGCAAGGGTCTTGGCGTTGCGGCTTGCTTGGTCGACGCGTACCGGCTCCAGCTCGGCCGCATCGAAGAACGTGTCGCCGGCGATCAGGAGCACGACGGGCACTGGCCCCTCGCGCAGTGTCCGGATCTGCGCAGCGAGCCGGTCGATGCCGCCCAGCGGAGCGCTCGTGCAGCCACAGGGCTCCAAGTACCCCTTGAGGTCCGTCACGACCGCCAGACGGAGGCTCGGCGGGACGGGACCCTTCTTCTGGCCTCGGGTACAGCTCAGGCATAGGGTCATGCTCAGGGCCAATATGGCAAGGAAGCATCGCATCCCCCTGGTTCTAGCAACCAAGCGCCTCGCCGCAAAAAGGCTGGGGCGGGCGGCGGCTTGACGGAGGGGCGCGCGCTGATTAGCTTCCGGCGTCTTTTGGGTGGGTCCTTCCCGCCGCTTACGAGGAATCCATGGTCAAGGTTCGATTGTCACGCGCTGGCGCAAAAAAGCGCCCCTACTATCACATCGTGGTCACCGATAAAGAAAAGGCCCGCGACGGGCGCTTTATCGAGCAGATCGGCACGTACGATCCCAGCCGCCCCATCGAGGAGGCGACCGTAAACTACCCGCGCCTCGACTACTGGGTCGGTGTGGGTGCACAGGTGAGCGATCGCGTCCGCGACGTGGTCAAAGAGCTCAAGAAGGCTGCGGCCGCCGCCGCGCCGGCTTCCTAAGAAAGTATCGACATGGCTGGCGACAAGCTTCAGGACCTGATCGCGTACATCGCGAGCTCACTGGTCGACGACCCCGACGCGGTCGAAGTCAACGTGGTGGAAGAGGAGCGCGCCGTCGTATTGGAGCTCACCGTGGCTCCCGACGACCTAGGGAAGGTCATCGGCAAAGAGGGCCGCACAGCCCGCGCCATGCGCACCCTGCTCGCCGCGACCTCGGCTCGACTCCGCAAGCGAGCCATCCTCGACATCCTCGAGTGACGCGCTGGCTTCGCGAGCCGGTCGTACATTTCGTCGCACTCGGGACGCTGGTCTTCGCCATCTACGCGCTCTTGCAGGCACCGCGGCCGCCGTATCGGCTGACGGTCGACGACGCGCCGATCGGACAACTGCGAGCGGATTGGACGGCCCGCCACCGGACTTCCCCTGACGAAGCTGATGAGCAGCGGCTCAAAGAGGACTGGCTCGAGGAGGAGGTGCTCTACCAACGCGCGCGGGAGCTCGGCCTCGATGAGAACGATACCGTAGTGCGCAGGCGACTCGTCCAGCGGATGCGGTTCTTGATCGAGGACACCACTCCGATCCCCGAGCCGGATGACCTTCAGCTTCGCGCATGGATCGATGCGCACCCAAAGCGATATGTGGAGCCCGCTCTCGTTTCGTTCGAGCATGTGTTCTTCAGCCGATCCCAGCGTGGCGCGCACTTAGAGCGGGACGCCGAGAATGCCGCGGCGGCATTGAGGGCTAACCCTGGCGAAAAAGTGGCCGACGACCCGTTTCCTCGCGGAAACCGCATGCAAGACGCAAGCCCAACGGCAATCACGCGCGCGTTCGGATCCGCGTTTGGCGAAGAGATCGCCCGATTGCGGGTCGGGGCCTGGCACGGACCGGTTGCGTCCTCATACGGCCTTCACGTAGTCCGGGTGATCTCCCGCGGGCAGCCGAGGTTGCCGACGCTAGAAACCGCGCGCGATCGCGCCCGCGCCGACTGGGTCTACGAAGAGCGCCAAAGGCTCGACCGCGAAGCGGTCGACGCGATCATCCAACGCTACTCCGGTCGGGGACCTGAGACGCGATGAAGCGCGCCAGCGGCCTCGCTTGGCTTATTTGGGCATGCATGCTGGCGGCCTCACCGGTCTCGGCGCATTCGATGAGCGCTGCGCTCCTGCGCATCGACCTATCGCCCGATGGCACGGCCCATCTGCTACTGAAGGTGCCTCGCAAAGAGAACGGTCCAACGACCCTTGGTATCGAGCTTCCTGAGGGCTGCGATGAAGAGGGTGAACGCAGGACACAAACCACGAAGGACGCCTACATCGAGTCTTGGCAGGCGTCATGCACCGAAGACGCGCTTCGCGGCGGCATCCTCCGTGCGCGTGGCCTGAACCCGATCGTCGGCGAGCTGTTCGTGCACCTGCGAGCCGGCTCGGGCCAACCCTGGACCGGTGTGCTCAAGCGGGGCTCTTCGGGACTCGCGCTGCGCATCGCAACCCTCGAGCCCACGGCCCAGACCGGGGGAAGGGCGGAGGGATTCTTCGCGCTTGGAGTCGCCCACATTCTGTCGGGCCCAGACCACCTCTTGTTCGTCTTCGCACTCTTGCTTCTCATCGCCCGAGCACACGGTAGCGGGCGGCCACGCGAGCTCGCGGCCACGATGGCCTGGACCATCACCGCGTTCACCGTGGCGCACAGCATCACCCTGGCCGCCTCGGTGCTCGGCCTGGTCCGCGTGCCTACGACGCCCGTGGAGATCGTCATCCCGCTCAGCGTGCTGCTGCTCGCAGTGGAGCTGACGCGGAAACAGCCCGAGCAGACACTCGCGGCGCGCTATCCCTGGGCCGTTGCCTTTGCCTTTGGTCTTCTTCACGGGTTCGGGTTCGCGGGCGCGCTTCGGGAGATCGGTATCCCCGCAGAGTCGGTCGGCGGCGCCCTTCTTCGCTTCAACCTCGGGGTGGAAGCCGGGCAACTGATGTTCCTCGGCGCCCTCGGCGTGTCTTGGGGGCTGTGGAGACAACTGCAGGTACGCCGACGGGGGGGCGAGGCGGCGTGGGAGCGGCGATTCGAACGGGTGGCTATCTATGGTATCGGTGTGGTGTCCGTGTTTTGGTGCCTGCAACGCGCCTGGATGTCCTGAAGATGAATCGACTGACTTGGATTGGAATGGTGTGCCTGTCGTGCCTGTCATGGATGGGGATCGGCTGCTCGACGACGCAGCCTGGAGACGGCGAGCCGTGCTTGGCCGACTGCGCGGAGCCCGACCGATGCGAAGATTACGCCCCGGGGCTTCGGGTGCTGTGGGGCGACCTCCACGTTCACACACGCGTGTCTTTCGATGCGTACTTCCTCAACTCGCTGAACGGACCCGAAGAGGCCTATCGCTTTGCCAAGGGTGCCCCCGCTGGCCTGGTGTGCCGCGACCCAGACCGCTCATGCGGCAGTGTGAGGCCCGACCGATCTCTCGACTTCACCGCGGTCACCGAGCACGCGGAGTTCCTTGGCGCGTTCTCTACCGTGTGTGGAGGGGACAACCCGGACGACGACTGTGGGTTCGTGGGGAACGTCATCCGCGACACGGTGGCGACGTTCATCCAGGGCGACAACCCCGTTGACGTCGATCTCATCCGGAGCCTCTTTCCCGGCATCCCCGACCCGGACACGGTCTGGGAGAGCATTCAAGCCACCACCGACGCGCACAACGAGCCTTGCGAATTCACCACACTGCATGCCTACGAGTTCAGCCCCCTGATCAACGGTTCGAGCATGCACCGCAACATTTTCTTTTTGGGCGACAACCTCCCAAGCCATCCGGTGTCCCAGTTCGACTCGCCAAGCGAGTGGGATCTGTTCGACTCGCTCGAAGCCGAGTGCGGGGACGTCGAAGGCTGTGAGTACCTCACGATCCCGCACAACTCGAACTTGAGTGACGGGCGCCAGTTCCTTCCGATCGGGACCCCCGGCGTCGCGGCCGGTCGCAACAACGAGCCCCTGACCCGAGAGGACGCAGCGCTGCGGGCCAAAGCCGACCGTTTGATGGAGATCAGCCAACTCAAGGGCCAAGCCGAGTGCATGCCGGGCTTCGGGTTCGACGGTCTCGGTTCGGACGAGATGGACGCGGCCTGCTTCTTCGAGTCGAACAAGCCGATCTGCACGGGGTCACCGAACGACAGCCCGCGTTGCAAGTCGCTCGAAGAGGCGCTGTGCACGGCCGTCACGGGCGACTTGACCGCCAGCTCGGTGCCGCACGACTGCTCATCGCCGCTCGACTTCGCACGAGGCGCTCTCGGCGAAGGTGTCCGAGCTCGCAAAAACCTCGGCACCAACCCGTACCAGCTCGGCTTCATCGGCTCGACGGACACCCACAACGGGACTCCCGGCGCGGTCGAAGAATGGAGCTTCTCGGGGCACGGCGGCGTGCTCGATGCCGACGCAGCCGTGCGTCACGGCAAATGGAGCTGCGCCATCGATGATCCAGAGTGCACCGGCCGGGTCTTCGAGCGGAGCGTCGCATTCTCGAACAACCCCGGCGCGCTCACGGCAGTTTGGGCTGCGCAGAACACGCGGGAGGCGATTTTCGCGGCCTTGCAGGCGCGCCGTGTGTACGCGACTAGCGGACCTCGTATCGAAGTTCGCAGCTACGGCAGCCGAGCGCCGTTTCCCGCGGACTTCTGCGGCCTCCTCCAAGCAGGCGAGACCCCAGTCGAAGACGGAACGATCGATGCCGTGCCCATGGGCTCCATCCTGCCCGAAGACGAGCAGGACCGTGCACCGAGCTTCGCGGTCTGGGCGCTGCAAGATGCCGGCGGGTCCGTCGCCGGAACGCCTCTCGAGCGTATTCAAATCATCAAGGGATGGGTGAACGACGAGGGCGTGAGCCAGACCAAAGTGATCGACGTGGCGGGTGAAGCGGATAGCCCCGCGCCTCGCCCGGACTGCTCGATCTCGACCGAGGGCCGTCCCGAACAGCTGTGCGCGACCTGGACCGACCCGGAGTTCAGCCCTCGCCAAGATGCTTACTACTACTTTCGCGTTCTCGAGCAGGGCATCTGCCGCTGGAATACCTGGGAGTGCACGCAACTCGCCGTCGACTGTGACGAGCTGGATCCGGCGACCGGCACCTTCGAAGCGGAAGCGTCCATTTGGGCGGGTTGGGAAGGCTGCTGCGACATCCAAGGCGAGCCCGGCAGCTTCACGGGGACCCGGCGGTTCGATACGATCCAAGAGCGCGCATGGACCTCTCCGATTTGGTATGAAACGCCCCTGTGACCGAGGGACAAGAACCGCT
>CBDURI010000032.1:0-15832 GCA_965369435.1 uncultured bacterium | reverse complement strand
CCTCGCAGGCCAGCATCACTGAGGAGCATCCGCGGACTTCCCTCGGCCATCGGGACGCCCCACAACCCTCCGAACAGAGCTTGTTCTCCTTTGACGAGCCACACTTTGCGGTCGGCACCTCGGCCTCGGGTCGCCACGACGGCTGTTAGGTTCACTTCTTTGGGTGCCTTGCGCGCACGGGGAACCGGAAGCGTCTCGATCTCTGCGTGCGCGAAGGCCTCGCACCCTTCGACAAGGGGGCACGACTCGCATCGTGGTTTCTTGGGCGTGCACACCGTGGCGCCAAGCTCCATCAATGCCTGGTTGAGATCGCCGGGGCGCTCGCCTGGAACCAGGCGTGCTGCCTCTTCCCACAGCCTCCTGGTCGTGGCAGCGGTGCCAATCGGCGTCTTGATGCGAAGCAGGCGCGCGAGCACCCGTGCCACGTTGCCGTCTACGATGGGCTCTTCCTTGTCGAAGGCAATACTTCCGATGGCGCCTGCCGTGTAGCGCCCGACGCCCGGTAACGCGCGTCGCGCATCGGCATCTTCTGGAACCTCGCCCCCATACTCCGCGACGACTTCACGCACCCCGGCGTGCAAGAGACGCGCGCGCCGGTAGTAACCTAGACCGCTCCAATGAGAGAGCACCGCATCTTCGTCGGCTTGGGCCAAGGCGTGCGTCGTCGGAAAGCTCTTCAAGAAGCGCTCATAGTAGGGGATGACAGTCTCGACGCGCGTCTGCTGGAGCATCACCTCGGAAACCCAGACCGCATACGGATCGCGCGTTTGACGCCAGGGGAGGTCTCGACCTGCCTCGTCGTACCAACCGAGCAGCTTCTGCCGGATTGCGGCCATCAAAGGTCCTCGTAGAACGACCGCTCCCGATTCTCCAGTGTTTCGATGACGTCGTAGGCAAACGCGGCGCCGACGTGCCCGTCGACGATGCGGTGGTCGAGCGAGAGCGAAAGCAGCATCACCTTGCCAATTACGATCTCGCCATCCCGAACGATCGGACGTTCCTTGATCCGGTGAACCCCTAGGATCCCCACTTCAGGGTGATTGAGAATGGGCGTTGCAAGCAGGCCGCCCTGCTTCCCAAGCGACGTCACCGTGAAAGTCGAGTTACGCAGATCCTCTGGCGGAAGCGTTCCGTCCTGCGCCGAGCTCGAAAGCCGTTCGATCTCCCTTGCTAGCTCGAAGAGCCGGAGGCGCTCGGCGTGTCGTACGACGGGAACCATCAGTCCGGCGTCCGTCGCCGTGGCGACGCCGATGTTATAGTACCTCTTGTAGACCAACTCGTTGGTTCGCTCATCAACCGCGCTGTTGAGGATCGGGTGCTTGCGCAGTGCCTCGGTGACCGCCTGGATGATGAACGGCAGAAACGTCAGTCGAACCCCCTGGCGCTCCGCCTCGGGCAACAACTGCTGCCGCAGTTCGACCAGTCGAGACGCATCGCACTCCTCGACAAACGTAAAGTGTGCGGCAGTCGTCGTCGCGTGGTGCATGCGCTCCGCGATCGTGCGCCGCATCCCCACGATCGGCCGCCTCTCCTCGAGCAGCGCGTGCGACGGGTCCTCGACCATCTCCTCGCGCAACGACCCACGCACATCATCACGAGTCACCCGTCCCCCCTCACCACTCGGCCGAACCTGTCGAATATCCACCCCCATATCTTTGGCAAGCTGCCGGGTCGCCGGAGTAGCCAGCGGCTTCGCCTCAAACAACCGGGCCCCAGGCACGCGGTCCTGAATATCCCCGACGGCACTCGCCGGGGGCCGAGACGATCGCTGTGCGGCGCCCACGTTGGATGACACCTCCGACTCCAGCGTCAGGATCACCTGCCCGACCCGCGCCACCGCCCCAACCCCGAAGCAAACCCGCTCCACACGCGCGTCGAACGGCGCCCCAATCGTCACCGTCGCCTTGTCGGTCATGACCTCCACCATCGGGTCATCCTCACTGACCGTGTCGCCTGCCCCGACGAACCACTCGACGATCTCGCCTTCGGCCACGCCTTCGCCAATGTCGGGAAGCTTGAAATCGAGCCGTGCCATCGGTCAGTACCTCGCGGTCTCTAGCAGTGCCGGAACGATGCGGTGCGCGAGTGGAAGATACTCGTGCTCGTGGGTCAAAGGGAATGGCGTGTCCCAGCCGGTCACACGGACCGGCGGCGCCTCGAGGCGGAGGAACGCGCGTTCGGCAACCAAGGCGACGAGCTCGCTGCCAAACCCGCAGGTCCGGGGCGCTTCGTGCACCACGACGATGCGGCCGGTCTTTTCCACGCTCGAGACGATCATGTCGACGTCGAGAGGCCAGAGGGTTCGTAGGTCGATCACTTCGACGTCCACGCCTCGTTTGGCCACCTCCTCGGCGGCCGCGAACGCTTCATAGAGCATCGCCCCCCAGGCCACGCAGGTGACTTGCTCCCCGGGCCGGACGACCTTCGCCTCCCCGAGCGGGACGGTGTACGGAGCGTCAGGCACGTCCATCTTCACGGCCCGATACACGCGCTTCGGCTCGAAAAAGAGAACGGGATCTTCGTCGCGGATCGCCTCGAGCAAGAGCCCCTTCGCATCGTAGGGATTCGACGGGCAAACGACCTTCAACCCCGGTGTTTGGATGAACAGAGCCTCGGGCGACTGCGAGTGATACTGCCCGCCGCGAATGCCGCCGCCATACGGCGTCCGCACCACCATCGGTACGTGAAACTCGCCGGCGGTGCGATACCGGTACTTCGCCGCTTCGCTCACCAGTTGGTCGAACCCCGGATAGATGAAGTCCGCGAACTGAATCTCGGTCACCGGTCGAAGTCCGTGAAGCGCCATTCCGATGGCGGTTCCCAGGATTCCGGTTTCCGACAACGGTGTATCGAGGACTCGATCCGCGCCGAACTCCTCTTGAAGACCCTGCGTGACGCGAAAGACGCCGCCGAGCTTCCCGATGTCCTCGCCCATCAGCATGACGGTTTCGTCCTGTTGCAATGCGCCCCGAAGCCCGCTGTTGATCGCCTGGACGAGATTCATCTGAGTCACGACTCGTCCTCCTCATCGCTCGCGCGCGGGCCGTCCAGGCACTGCGCCTGCTGCTCGCGAAGATGCCACGGCTGCTCCGCGTACACGTCGCCGAACATGTCGCCCAGCTCGGGCGGCGGCTTCTCCTCGGCACGCCGCACACACTCCTTGACCTCCGCGTCGCAAACCGCGCGCCAGTCGCCATCGAGATCGTCGTTCCACGCGATGCGTTGCTCGATGTGCTTGCGCAGCCGCAGCAGCGGGTCCGACTTCCGCCAGGAATCGGTCTCTTCTTGGCTCCGATACGCACGCGGATCGTCCGAGGTGGAGTGACCCCCGAGACGGTAGGTGATCAGCTCGATGAAGGTTGGTCCGCCTCCGTTGGCGGCCCGCTCGGCCCCCTCGCGCACGGCGCGCCACACCGCCAAGACGTCATTCCCATCGATCCGAGCCGCCGGGATCCGATACGCTGCCGCCTTTTCCGCCAAGGTGCGCGTAGCGGTCTGCTGCTGCGTGGGCAAGCTGATCGCGTAGCCATTGTTCCGGCACAAGAACAACACCGGGGCCTCGTACACAGCAGCAAAATTCATCGCTGCGTGGAAGTCGTTCGAGCTCGTCGCGCCGTCACCGAAGAACACCCCAACGCACTCGTCGAGACCGCGCTTCTTTGCTGCCATCGCAACGCCGACGGCATGCGGGATTTGGGTACCGATCGGGGCGCTCACCGAAAGGTAGCGATGCGCACGACTGAAGGTGTGGTCCGGCATTTGGCGGCCGCGCAACGGGTCGTCTGCGTTCCCGTACATGTGGTCGATGTACTGCTGAAGTGGGTAGCCACGCCAAAGCAGGGCGCCTACCTCTCGATAGCAGGGAACGATCCAGTCTCGATCCCGAAGGGCCGCAGCAGCGCCGATGATCGCGGCCTCTTCTCCAAGAGAGCCCACGTGAAACGCGATGCGTCCCTGGCGTTGAATCTTTTCGAGGCGATCATCGACGACCCGTGTTCGCACCATGGCTTTGTAGAGAGCGACGACCTGGTCGACCGACAACCCCGGATCGAGCGTTGAGTCGAGGCTTCCGTCGTCTCGAATGACGTGCATGCTTCCCTTCAAGTGAGCACGGTGAGCTTCTTCTTGCCGTAGCGGTCCATCGAGGGCGCGTCGCCTGCGTTCGCCTCGTCGGCGAATTCCCCCGTAAGAAAAACCTCCGCCGCGCGGTAGCTCGACCGAACGAGCGGCCCGGACGCGACGAAGCGAAACCCCATGTCGACCCCCGCGTGCTCGTAGTCGGTGAACTCGGCCGGTTCGACGTACCGCTCGACCGCCGCGTGGCGCTTCGTGGGCCGGAGGTACTGGCCGATGGTCAGCACGTCGACATCCGCGTCTCGCAGGAGCTGCATCGCCTCGAGCACTTCATGCCGCTCCTCGCCGAGGCCCACCATCAGGGACGACTTGGTGATCGAGGAGCCGAGCTTCTTCGCGGCCACCAACGTGCCCACCGAACGGTCCCACGAACAGCGCGCGTCGCGGATGGGACGCTGCAAGCGCGGCACCACCTCCACGTTGTGTGCAAAGACGTCGGGCCGCCCCTCTTGAACGACGGTGCAAACGTCATCGTGGCTCCCCCGGAAGTCGCCCACCAGGGTTTCGACGCGCAAGTCCGGGCTATGGTGCTTGATGCGACGAACCGTCGTTGCGACGTGACCGGCACCACCGTCGTTGAGGTCGTCGCGATCGACCATCGTGAGCACCACGTAGGCGAGGCCCATCTCGGCAAGCGACAGCGCGGTGTTCTCGGGCTCGGTTGAATCGACGACTCCGCCGGGCTTCCCCGTGTTGACCGAGCAAAACCGGCAACCTCGTGTACAGGTCTCGCCAAGAATCATCACGGTTGCGGTTCCCTGTCCCCAGCACTCGAAGATGTTTGGGCAGCGAGCCTCCTCGCAGACGGTGTGGAGGCCGCGGCTCCGAAGTCGGGACTTCAGTCCACGGAATTCATCCTGTTGCGGCCCCGCCGGGAGGCGCACGCGAAGCCAGTCAGGTTTGCGAGCCGGTAAGGTCATTCATCACTCCGATGAGTCTCGAGCCAAGCTCTTAGGTGGCAGCACGGCCCCTGTCAATCGCGTCTAACACTACGAATTGTGACGGTTTCTTCCGTTTTCCGCAATGTTTTGAAAATCAGGCCAAGTCGGCGCAATATTTTCGCTAAACACACTTTACCTGGGGCATCGGTGCCCCATACTGAGACCGTTGAGGCTTAATTACCCGTTAGGAACACCTCGATGGATGACGAAAGACGACCTAGGCGTGCCGGCCCCATTGAGCGGCCCGGAGCGTCCGGTGGCAAGCGAGACATCAACCGGCGAAAGCGCGTCCAGGATCTGATCGATGCTGGGCTCTCGCTCTTTTTGAGGCGAGGAATCGAGGCGGTCACGATCGACGAAGTCGCTCGCGAAGCCGGAATGGCGAAAGGCAATTTTTACCGCTATTTCCGGGACAAAGCCGACCTCGTGGAGGCCGTGATCGAGCCGGTGGCTCGCACGACCCGACGGGCGGTTCAGGAGTGCGATGAGAAGCTTCGCACGGCAGACGGACGTGACGATGCGGTCGCGGCATATGGACAGCTCGGCAACAGGCTCGTTGGCGCGCTGGCGATGTACCCCGACGCCATGTGTCTGTACCTCCAGGAGCGCCGCGCCCCCGCGACCACCGCTCGCCAGGCGATCTCAGATCTGGCGACCGACCTCGATCGCCGCGCGTTCATGCTCAGCCAGGTTGCCGTCGATCGCCGCCTCGTCGCTGTTGCGAACCCGCACGTGAGCGCCCTTGCCGTGCTCGGGGCTGTGGAGGCGCTCGCACTGGCTTCCGTGCGTAACCAGGTACAAATGGACCCCGTCGAGACCACGAAGACGCTCATCGCGATCGTGCTCGAAGGTTTGCAAAACTAGCCTCTGGTCGGCCCATAGTCAGTGCTCGGCGGTGTGCCTAAACACCTGTCCAGCCCGAAACTACCGCTCGCGCCGCTTCTTCTTCACAATTGGACGGGTATGGGGGGGAAGCTGATGTTGGCGGTCGTGCCGCTTCTTTGGACGGCGCTGGCCGGTGTCGCGCACGCGGCGACCGAGTCGGCTCCGCACGACAGCGGAGACGATCTCGGCACGGTCGTCTTGCTCGTCGTCGTGATCGGCGTTGCGTACGTTCTGGCGCACAACGTCGTGGAACGACTGCAGCGCCGCTTCCTCGTGGTGAGCGGAGTGGAGTATCTGCTGTTGGGCTTCCTGCTCGGGCCCGCCTTTCCCGCGATCCACGCGCTCGACAACGTCACGGGGTTGCTGCCCATCATCGCGCTCGCTGCCGGTTGGGTCGGCCTGCTGCGCGGCACGGACTTCGATTTCACCAGTCTTCAGAAGCTCGACCCTGCGACGTGGCGCGTCGTCTTCCTGCATCACCTGCTGCCGGCTGTCGCGGTCGGCTTCGGATCGTACTACTTCTTCACGGAGACGGGCTGGGTGATCGTGTCGCCCCGCGACGCGATGCTGAGCTCCGCGGCCCTGGCATGTTTCGCGGCGACCGACTCCTCGGAGCCCTTCGACCTTCTTGCAAGGCGTTACGAGATCAGTGGACGGCTGGCCCCGCTCCTGCGAAACGGGACGCGTCTCGGCGACATCGGGGTCATCCTCGCGTTTGGGCTGATCTTCTGCGTCTTTCACGAGAACGCCCCCGAAGCACAGGACTACTCGCCGTCGCTGTGGGCTTGGGTGACGGTGTTGCTCGGCGCTGCACTCGGATTCTTGTTCTCGCTGTTCTTGGTCGGAGACGAGTCGGACAACTCCCGCTTCTTAGCCCTGGTGGGTATCATCGCTTTCGCCTCGGGCGGGGCGTACTTCCTCGAGCTCTCGCCGTTGGCGGTGAACCTCTCCATGGGTTTCGTGCTGGTCAACTTCGCACGAGGCGGCCAGCTCCTGCATACGACGCTCGAGTCGACCGAGAGACCGATGGCGCTCGTGCTCATGATCTTTGCGGGCGCGTTGTGGGAGCCCACGAAGTTCCTGCCGACACTACTCGGCCTCGGCGGCTTCCTCGTCCTTCGCACCGGCGCCAAATGGCTCGCGAGCGTGATTGCGGGTTGGGGCACCAGTCTCCGCAAAGATCTCTTTCGTGGCCTCTTGGCGCACGGCGACGTTACGCTTGCGATGGCGGTCTCGTTTCGACTCGTCTACGACGGAGAGGCCGCGAAGATCGCATACTCCATCGTTCTAGGCTCCGTCATTTTGAATGATTTGATAGCACCGCGACTGCTCAGAGGCTTGCTCGTCGACGAAGGCGAAATCCAGCGAGAGCTCAAGGACCCCGATTCACGGACATCCATCGAGGGAACTACCACATGAATATCGTCGTCATAGGTTTGGGCGAAGTCGGGCGTCACTTGTTGAGCGTCCTCGACAAAGAGGGGCACGACGTCGTTGCCGTCGATGCGAATGCCAAAGCGGTGCAGTACGCCGAAGAGCACTACGACGTCGCATCGATCGTCGGTTACGGAGCAAGCGAGACGGTACTCAAGGTCGCTGGGGTGGCGCGCGCCGATTTGGTGGTCGCCGTCACGAACCACGATGAGATGAACCTAATCGCGGCGCTCGCGGCCAAGCAGCTCGGTGCGAAGCACGTGGTCGCCCGCGTGCAGGGTACCGCATGGTCGGAGTGGACCGAGGGCATTCGCTACGGGCTTCTCGGCGTCGATGTCGTCATCAACCCGCGCGTCCTGGTCGCTCAAGAGCTCGGCCGGATCGCGCGCTCCTATGGCGCCTCGGACGTCGTGGACCTCGCCCAGGATCGTGTCGAGCTCGTGCAGATCGAGCTCGACGAATCGCGTGTCCTCAACAAGCCTCTTTCTGCCGTCGAGCTTCCGCCACACACCCTCGTGAGCGCAGTCGTCCGCGACGGGGAACTTTTCGTTCCCGGTGGCGCAGACGTATTGGTCAAGGGCGATCGCGTCTATTTGATTGGACGTCCGGAAGGTGTGCTCGCCGCCGAGCGCCTGTTCAGCAAGGAACGCGAGGCCCGACGGGTTTGCATCGTCGGGGGCGGCGTCGTCGGCAAGGCGCTCGCGCGGGAGCTGCTGCAACAGCAGGCGACGGTCATGCTGATCGAAAGCGACCTCGCGACGGCAGAAGAGGTCAGCGCCGAGTTCCAGGGAATCGAGGTCGTACACGGCGACGGCACCGACGGAGCGCTCCTCGAGGAACAAGAGGTAGGTACCTATGATCTGTTTGCCGCCGTGACAAAGCAGGATGAGATCAACCTCATGGCGGCCCTCCTTGCGCAGCGCGCGGGATGCAAGCGAACCGCGACGATCGTGCAGCGCGCGGACTACATCTCGATCTATCGTCAGCTTGGCGTCGACATCGTTCTGTCTCCGCGGACGGTCGCTTCGGACCAAATTCTACGCTTCTCCCGAGGTGGCGGCCTGCACAGCTTGACCGTTCTCGAAGACGGGCAGGCCGAAGTCGTCGAGCTCACGGCGAGCCCGAAATGTCGTGCAGTGAACAAGCCACTTCACCGCATGAACCTGCCACGCGGCTCGCTGCTTGCCGCGATCGTACACGGCGACGACGTGATCATTCCGCGCGGCAAGGACATCGTGCATCCGGGCGACCGCGTCATTCTGATGACCACCAAAGACGCGCGTGCAACCGTCGAACGGCTCTTTCGACCGAGGGGCGAGTGAGCATCTCATCGAGAGATTTTCGCGGTGTCATCCGACCGGTGGGCGCCGTCGTCCTCGGAATCGGCATCATGATCGCGCTGTGCGCCGGTGTCGGAATGGTGTGGGACCAGTTTGCGCCGGACCCGACTCGACCCCCGGGCGGGGCAGCGGAGTTGGCGTTGTCGGCCATCATCGTATCCACCATCGGACTCGCTGCGTTCATCTATGGAAATCGCTTCGTGTCGGAGCGCATCTCGCGCCGCGAGGCTCTCCTCGCCGTGAGCTTGATCTGGATCGCTGCCGGGGCCTGCGGCGCAGTTCCGTTCATGCTCGGAGCCGGCATGTCGGCCTCGGACGCGTTCTTCGAGTCAGTCAGCGGGCTCACGACCACGGGCGCCACGGTGATCGCCGACATCGAGGGACGCTTGTCGCGACCGTTGCTCCTATGGCGTTCCCTGATTCAGTGGCTCGGCGGCATGGGCATCGTCGTCTTGTTCGTTGCCGTCTTCCCGAACTTGGGCGCAGGCGGCAAGCACCTGTTCCGCGGAGAGGTGCCCGGAACGACCGCCGAGGGGCTGCGGCCCCGTATCGCCGAGACATCGTTTACCTTGTGGAAGCTTTACGGCGCCTTCACCATCCTCGAGATCGCCTTGCTCAAGCTCCTGGGTCTCGATCTGTTCGACGCGGTGAATCACGCATTCACCACGATGTCGACGGGGGGGTTCTCCACGCTCAACGACTCCGTGGGCGGGTTCGACAGCCCCGCCGTCGAATACGTGATCGCCTGCTTCATGCTGATCGGCAGCGTGAACTACGGCCTCTACTACGGCCTGCTGCGAACCGGCAGCTGGAAGACCCTCGTCCGAAACATCGAGTTCCGGTGGTACATCGGCATCGTGGCCGTCGCGGTGATCGTGCTGACGATCCTGAACCTCAGTGTGCATGGAGAGCTCCTGACCTCCCTCCGCTACTCTTTCTTCATGGTCGCGACGACGATCTCGTCCACCGGATACGGCACCGACGACTATAGCGTCTACAGCTCCACGGCCCTGACCATCGTAATCCTGTTGATGTTCGTCGGCGGCTGCTCTGGCTCTACGGCGGGCGGCATCAAAATCGAACGGGCGGTCTTGATGGGCAAGCAAGCGATCGCCCAGATTCGAAAGAGCTTCCAACCTGCGACCGTGCAGCTGGTTCGCATGGGCAAGCAAGCCATCAACAACGAAGTCCTTGCGGACGTTGGATCGTTTTTCCTGATCTACATGGGTTGCATCGGCGTTGGCCTTCTGTTCGTGACGGTAGTCGAGGGCGTTCCCATACCGACGGCGTTCGGAACGATGCTGACCTGCCTGTCCAACATGGGCCCCGCACCCTTCCACGTGGGGCCGGACAACTTCTCTGCCTATTCGGCAGGGAGTAAGTTGTTCTTTGCGATGGCCATGCTGCTCGGGCGACTCGAGTTCTTCACGCTGTTCGCGTTGTTCTTGCCCGGTTTCTGGAGGCGTTGACCGTGGGCTCGTACAGCATGCCACCGCCGGGTGAAGAGACCCACGCGCGCCGACAGATCACTGTCATCATCTTGCTCCTGTTCGGGATGGTGGCCCTCTATCAGTTCGAGCAGTTCGCCCAGGACGGTTTCGACCCGAGCGGAATGCTTGCCTTCGGGTTCGTGGTTCTGGCGAGCTACACCATCGGTGGCCTCGTCGCTCAGATCCGCCTGCCCCACATCACGGGCTATCTGATCGCGGGTCTCGTGTTCGGCCCCTCGGTCGCGAAGGCGCTGACCGGCCTGCACCTTCCAGCGCCGTATGATCAGGGTATTCTCAACGAAGAAGTGATCGAGCAGCTGAGTCTGTTCGACACGCTGGCCGTTGCCTTGATCGCGCTCACGGCGGGTGGCGAGCTCAAGATCGACGCGCTGAAGAAGGGGTTTCGCGCGATCACGTCGATCCTCGTGGCGCAGATCGTGTTCGTCGGGGTCTTGATCACCGCATTGTTTTGGCTGATCTCGGGGGCGGTTCCTTACATCGGCTTTCCCGGCATGGAGGGTATACCGATGGCCGCTACATTGGCGGTAGGCGCGATGGTCGCATCGGTGTCCTTGGCAACCTCTCCAGCCGCTACGATCGCCGTGATCATGGAATCGCGCGCGGCGGGCGCGATGACGAGAAACGTCCTCTCGATCGTGGTGCTCAAGGACGTGATCGTCATGGTGGCGTTCGCGGTCGCTGCGACGGTCCTCGCTCAGCAGATGGGCGTCAGCGCGATAGAGGGAGGCATCGCGGCTTACCTCTTACAGCACATCGTGGTCTCCATCGTGTTCGGTGCGGTGGCCGTGGGTGGCCTGATGGCGCTCTACATCCGGTACGTCAATCAGGAACTTCTTATCTTCGTCGTCGGCGTCGTGTTCCTCGTCGCTTTCATCGCTGCCGAGCTTGGTTGGGATCCGGTACTGGTCTTTCTCGCCGCCGGCTTTGGCGTCTCCAACTTCTCGAAGATGGGGCATCGTCTCATCGAAACCCTCGAGCGCCTGTCATTGCCAGTCTACGTCGTCTTTTTCACGCTCGCTGGCGCCAAGCTCCACCTCGATCAGCTCCAACAGGTGGCGCTGTTTGCAATTGCGTTGGTCGGTGTGCGCGCGTTCGCGCTCTACTCCGGCACCAAGGTAGGCGCCCGGTTCGGCAAGGCGGACGAGGCAACGCAGGCCTTCGGGTGGATGGGCTTCGTGTCGCAAGCGGGTGTCGCGATTCTGCTTGCTGCAATCATCGGAAACAAGTTCGGAGTGCTCGGGCGGTCGCTCGAAACATTGATCATCGGTGCCGTCGCGATCAACGAACTGATCGGACCAGTCATGTTCAAGATGGGCTTGACTCTCTCGGGCGAGGTGAGGGACAGCCGCTCCTCCCTCACGCCGTCGAGGCACTTGTCGGTCAAGCCCCCTTCGATGCGTCCCGACGGTGAAGAGGGCGAAGCCAAACAACTGGAGCCCTGGCCTGAGCACGTTGGTGAGAAAGATCTATGGGGCGCCGCGTCCCAGACGCAGAGCCCTGAGCTGAACAACCGAATGCAGGATCTCGGTGGCGACCTTCAGAGCATCGTTCGCGAGGTGTCGACAGGGCCGCTTCGAGAGTTCCAGCTCGAAGCGGGGAAATACTTGCGCGATCTGCGACGCGAGTTCCTCCGTCACCATCGACGGCTAAGCGTTCAGGCGCGCGCTGAGGAGGGCACCGAGCGAGACGAGCTGGTGACGATGCTGCGCTCCGCGCAAGCCGAGTTGGCGGCGCATTGGCGCGGGATTGTGCTTGGGCGTTCGGTGACGCTCGCCAAACTGACCTGGACTCCACAGACCATGCTGGACAGGGTGGACGGTCTAGTCGACGAGCTGCCCGAGGTCGTCAGCGCTCCGTACGAACAAGTATCGTACGATCCAAAGAATGGCGAGTCGCTTTGGCGGGGGTTCCGGCGCCAAATGCTTCGCTGGCGGCGAACTTGGCGCAAGGCTTTCGGTCAGGGCGCGCCGACGCGCGAGGTTCGCCTGCGCGCGTTGGGCCGCTTCCATCTGTCCTATGACGCGCCGGCGCGACTCGAGGGTCTGGCTGCGCTCTTCGTCGAGGCGGACCGGCACCTCGCGGCTCGGACCCGAAGCCTGTTCGACGGGGTAATCGCCGGGTACGACGATATCGTCGACGTTTCCGCCGCACCCGACGCCGACCTCGAGGGCCAGCTCGTTCGACTACGACACGATGTCGAAGAGGAGCTCGCTCTCGCGCTCGACGAAATCGTTCGCATCACGGGCGACGGCACGCATCGAGCCGCAAGTGCGCTGGCCACTGGCTTCGTCCAGATGAAGGAAGACCTCCCGACATTCGGAACGCTCGACCTCCGCTCAGGCGAGCGCCGGACGAGCCGCCGCTTCGCAAACCGCATGCGGGCGATGGAGACGCTCACCAAAGACGTGACCAACCTTCGCAAGGCAAGCTCCGCCGAGTACTCCTCATTGGCGATGGAGTTGGAGCTGCTCGGGCTCGAAGCGCGCATTAAAGACAACGTCGCAGAGTACGTGTCGCGCCTCACCAGCACGGTAACCCGGCGCGGCGGATCCCAGGTGGAGCGTGTGAGCGACACGCTTCAAAAGACCCTGTCCGAGCTCAACGCTGAGCTCGAAAGAGATTACTCCGGGGACGAGCTCGCGGCAGCGTTGCGCCAAGCGACTGAAGCGGCCAGCAAGGCCGCAGGCGAAGCCGCACGCGTGACCACCGAACTCTACCAAGACCTGAGCGACGACGCGAAGATCGCACCGCTGCTCGATACCTTGGTCGATGCGTGCCGGGGCCTCACCCCCCGCTACCGCGTGACCGTGGGTCAGCGACAAACGGGGGAATGGCGCCTGCCCACTTCACTGCCGGAGGTCGAGGTTCCCTTCCGGGAGATCGTGCTCACGTACATCGACAGTCGCGTGGCCCCAAAGCTGCTCGCGAGTCGTCGAGAGCTCGCCGAACGCGTTCAACCTCTAGCGAATCTGCTCAAAGAGCTCGAACGCGTCATCGCATTCAACGTGGAGCTCGCCACCGCGGAGCTCGAAATCGTTCACGACGAGGCAATCCCGGAAGAGATGCACACACTTCTGCGCGACATGCTCTACGGACAACTCGAGAGGAGCTACAACTCGCTCGAAGAGATCCGCGCCGAAGCCACGGGATGGCCCGAGATGATCGAGACCGAGATGCGTGACGCGGCGCTCGGGACGCTCGCAACGCTCCGCGGAGAGCTGGCGGAGGGGTCGTTCAGCAGGTCACGCCTCGAAGCGATGCGCCGCGCCGCAAGCGGTCTTCGCATGATGGAAAAGGCCGAGCGCGAGCCTCGCCGCAAGCGGCTCAAAGCCCAGTTGCGTGGCGGTCTCCGCGCGTTGTTCGGAGAAGAGCGCCTCGAGCACTGGAGCGAGCGGCTTGGTCTCACCGGAGCGTTGCCGACCGAAGAGCTCTCAGCCGGAACGTTCGCCGCGCCGAATGTGGCCGCCGACCTTCCGCTCGTCTACCGACGGCTCTTTGCTGCCGACACGATGGAGGCCGGAGACGTTCTCACCGGCCGTAACGAAGAGATCCGCCGTGCGGAGGCAGTACTTTCGAGCGAGGTGAAGGGGCGACTGCGATCCGTTGTGCTGGTCGGGGTCGACGGCGTGGGAAAGGCAGCGGTCTCTAGCGCGATCGTGCGAAGCCGACGCTGGAAGAACGTGAAACGAGTCGTCTTCACCGCTCCGGTGAGCGTCGAGGATGTCGATGCGATCTTCCAGGACGCACCCGAAGGTCAACTGGTCGTCGTCGACGGTCTTCATTGGATGCTCTCGATGGCGCCCGGCGGTTTCGACCCGCTTCGCCGCTTCGTCAAGGGTATCATCGAAGAGGGAGGCCGCCGACGCTGGTTGGCACACGGCGCTGTCCTCTTCTGGAATTTCGCGTCGACCGTCGCTCCACTGCGAGACGCGTTCCCTGAAACCATCCGCCTCGATCCGCTAAGCGAGGAAGAGCTACAAGCCGCGGTCATCGCTAGACATCGGTTGAGCGGCTTCGAACACTCCTTCGATCGCGGAGACGGATCGCCGATCGAGGGTCTGTTCGCGCGAAGTGCCACCCGGATTCGCCGCCCCTACGATCAGTACTTCCACGAGCTTCACCAGGCGACTGGCGGTCTCGTGCGCGACGCGCTGCGACTCTGGCTGGCTTCGATCAGGGGGATCGAAGACGACATCGTACACGTGGGGCCCATCCCAGCCTCTTCGTACGCCCGCGTCAGGCGCCTTCCGGACGACATGTTGGTGAACCTTTATCAGATCGCGCGGGAGGGTTGGATCGACGCCGCCGGCCAGGCAAGACTGTTCAGGCTCGACGTCAACACGGCTCAAGCGCAGCTTAGCCGGCTCGCGCACCTCGGTTTGCTGGACGAGCACGAGGGAGCGTTCGTGATCACGGTCCACCTGCGAGGCGTGCTAGGCCGTGTGCTCGCGGAACGGGGATGGGTGCTCTGATGATCGCAGGTCGTCACGTAAGCTTGGCGGTGTTCCTCGTCGCATCGATCGCGGCGCCAGCGGCGGCCCAGTTGGTCGACCCGTTGGGACACGACTCTGCGGCGGGAGCGCCGAGGGCACAGCGCCCGAGCCCACCGGAAGAACGAGTAGAGCCGCCAACTCCGCCGAGGAAACGGGCGTCCGGCGGGGCGGCACCCTCCGAGCCGAACGCTCGAACCGGTCAACGCGTTCCGGAGCCCCCACGCGGGATCGCCAAAGCCACCCCGCGGGTTGCAGCGCCCCCGCCGGTCGAAGACCGGAATCCGCTCTTGGCTCTCTTCCTTTCACTCCTCGGACTGGGCGTCGCATTGTTCGTCGCCGAGCGCACTCGCACTTGGATCACGACCAACACTGCGTTGCGGCGCATTCTAGGCGCTCTCGTTTTCGTCCTGCGGCTGGTCGGCCTCGGACTTCTGCTGGCGATCGTGCTCAGGTTGGCACCAGGCGGCCGGGAGTGGATTCTCTGGACGCTGGCCATACTCGCCTTGGTCGTCGGATGGTCGGTGCGAGATCTTTTCGCCGATCTAGTCGCGGGAGGAATCTTGGCGGCCGAGCGCCGCGTGAAGAAGGGCATGTGGGTCTCCGGAGACGGTTTCCAGGGGACGGTCGAGGGACGAACCCTTCGCGCGACTTGGCTGCGCGATGGGCAGGGTCACCGGTTGACGGTGCCCAACCGCGCCATGGTCGGCGCACCGATGGTGTACGACGCCGGCGCGGACGCCGAGCACGAGGTCGTGGTACGCCTCGAAGGCTATCACGACGCGGGGAAGGTCCGCCGGGCGCTCACCGACGCGATACTCAGCTCGCCCTGGGTGCTGGCCGGGGCCGCGCCGGTGGTGCTGCGCGACCCCGCAGACCCGGTGGTTTGGCGCGTCCGGACGAAGCTCCTCGAGCCTCGCTTCTCCGTTCACTTCGAGGGAGAGCTTCTCGAACGTGTCGAGGACCTGCTGCGCCACGAGCCCGAGCCTGATGAGCGCGAAACCGTCCCGAGTGACACGCCGCCCAAAGGTTGACTAGTGTTCGATCCAAACGCGGAGCTCGCCTGTGATTACACGCGGCGCCTGCTGCAGGGCCTC
>CBDURI010000031.1:0-16112 GCA_965369435.1 uncultured bacterium | reverse complement strand
ATCCAGCGCGTCGAAGAACGCTACAATTGGGACCTCTACGCCTCCACGCTCCTCAAGCTGTCACGCATCTACGGCTTCTGGCGCTACATCTCCTCGCTCGAACGCGACGAGACGCGTCGGTACTTGGAAATGTTCTACGGGTTGCTCCTCCGACCGCTCTCGAAAAAGGTCCTCGACCAACACCAGCACTGACGCTCCACCCGCGTCAGGGGCACCCGTCCGTGCAAACCCGAAATTCACTCTCGCAAGCCGCCGTGCAGCTCTTGTCGTTCATGTCGCAGTAGGTGTTGCAGCCGGCCCAGCGATCGTTGCAAAGCGGCACGCAGGCCGACGTATGATACTCACCGGGCGGAGCTCGGGGATATTCGTGCTCCCGGGCGGGGATGGGCTCCGGCTCCTGGCTCGGAAGCGCCCTCGTCGACCCGTCGATCGCGAGTTGCTGCAGGCGCTTCTCAGCGTAGCGGATGAGCTCGGGCGGCTGATTTTCCGATTCCTCATCGAGCCAGCGCGACCAGCAGCTACGGCGCTGATCCGGGGTCACCGACGGATCGAAATCGGCACCGTAACACTGCTCGTAGTAGCCGGTGCTCCTTTGGGCTTGTTTAAGACTCGGTCCGCATGCAATTGAAACCCACAGGCAACATGAACAGACCAATCGAGCCATGACCGCAGAAGATATCACTGCCGACGAGCCCGACCAAGCTCCCGTCACGGGGTGGGGCACCTTCGAAGCCAAAGGTCTCGGGACCCTGTGGCTCGTATGGTCGGCCTCTGGACTGCGTCGGCTGTCCTTCAAGCGCTTACAGGGTGTCCAGGCAGAGGAGACGGCCGTCCCCGCCGTCTACGCTGAACCGCTGGCTCGTTACTTCGACGGCGAATCAGAGGACTTCGCGGACGTCCCGCTCGACCTGCGGGGAACCGACTTCCAGCTACGTGTTTGGAACGCGCTCCGCGCGATCCCCTGGGGCGAGGTGCGCACCTATGGCGGCGTGGCTCACGAGATTCACTCGCCGCGCGCGATGCGAGCCGTGGGCCAAGCCAACCACGTCAATCCCGTCCCCGTGATCGTGCCTTGCCATCGTGTCGTGGAAGCGGGGCACCATCTCGGCGGCTATGGCGGCGGGATCGAACGCAAACAGCTTCTGCTCGAACTCGAAGGCGTCCGCTTTCACGAAGGCGTGGTACAGCCGGGGCAGATGGAGCTCTTCTGAGCTACGCGTAGCGCGCGACCAGCAAGCAGAGGACCACCAAGACACCGGCCGCCAGACTGATCTTGTCTTTCACGGCGAAGAGCACCGGGTCGTCGTGCATTTGATCGCGCGCCGCGAGGAACCAGATGCGCATGATCCAGTACATCAGTATGAGACAAATGCCCCAGAGCGCTTCGGGCCGTGGATAGTACATCAGCATCATGGGACTGTTGATGTAGAGGGCGAACACGAGCACCGCGAGCAAACCGGCCCCCGGGCCGGCCGCGGCGATGATTGGCATGTCCGCCGGGAGGTAGTTGCGGCCCTTGAGGGCTTGCGTCGGGTCACCCTTGATCTGGATCAGCTCGGCATACCGCTTCACGAACGCCAAGCTCGTGAAGAAGAAGATCGAAAACGCGAGCAACCAAGGTGAGAGCGAGACCTCCACCGCCACCGATCCAGCGAACACGCGATATGTAAACAGCGATGCCAGGGTGAGCACGTCGATGATCATTTTCTGCTTGAGGACGAACGTGTACGCCGTCGTGAGCACGACGTACCCCAGTAGAACCAGGACGAAGGCCGGGTTCACCAGGCTCGTGGCGAGGGTGATCGCCAGCGCGAGAGACGCGACGGACAGAGCGATGCCGCCGGGAATGGATAGCGTGCCCGCGGCGAGCGGGCGTTTGCGTTTGCTCCGGTGCTGGCGGTCCAACGGCAAGTCGATCAAGTCGTTCAGCACGTAAATCGACGATGCGCAGAAGCTAAACGAGAAGAACGCCACCACAGCGGCGAGAACCAGGCTCAGATTCGTGTACTCGTGCGAGAAGTACAGCGGCACGAAGAGCAGCACGTTCTTCGCCCATTGATGAGGTCGGAGCTCCTTCACCACGGCCTTCCACTTGCTCGGCCGTTCCGAGAGGATCCGCACTGTGGCAACCGAACGTTCCGCCGCGCGGCGGGTACTCGGGCTGGGGCAAACCATGATCGCCTCGTTGGCGGCCTTCCAGACGGGCAGGTCTGCCGGGGAATCACCGACGTACTGAAAGCCTCCAGCGCCGAAGCGCGACACGAGGTACTCGGCCTTTCGGTCGGCCTTGAGGTTGTTCTCGCCATCGCTGCCAATCGCCTCGTCGAACAGATCGATGTGGCCTGCGATCGCGTCTGCGGTTCCCTGGTCCGATGCAGTGATCAGCAACACCTGTCGACCGTCTTCGCGCGCTCGGCGCATCTCATCCAACACTTCCGTTCGGTAGGGAAGGGTGACCGGGTCCACGGGCGCGTTCCGCACGACGAAGCGCTTGAGCTTAGGGCGCCCTCCCATCAACGCGGCAAGCGCCACGAACAGTTTCCAAGGCGCAGTCTTCAGCAGCGTGATGAAGCTTTCGGCCAGCGTGTCGGTAGCGACCAGCGTGCCATCGAGGTCTACGCAAAGCGGCCCCTTTGTCGGGGCGGGGGTCGAATCTGTAGCCGGCGTGTCCAAAATCCCCTTCTCAAAGGCTAGTCAATGCCGCTTCCAAGCGCTCGCGCTTGTCGCGGAGGTCGGAGGCGTCGCTTCGCGCCTTGTCGACCACCGCCTCGGGCGCGCGCTCGACAAAGCTCGGGTTGGCGAGCTTTGTCTCCAAAACACCGAGCTCCTTCTCGACCTTCTTGATGTCGCGCCGCAGACGGTCCCGCTCCTTTTCGGTGTCGATGACGCCAGGCACCACCGCCCGAATCCCGGGAATCACGAAGACCGCGGCGTTCTCGAAATGAGCCGCGGGATCGTCGACCTTGGTGGCGTCCGCCTCGAAGCATATCTCGCAGCGCGCCAACCTTTCGATGGTCGAGCGTTCGGCTTCGAGGACGGTGCGCTTGTCGTCATCGTCGGTATGCCAATGAATCCTCATCGGCTGACTCTTCGAAACGTCGTGCTCGGCGCGGATCGTTCGCGCGCTGCTGACGAACGCCTGCACCACCTCGAAGTCACGCTCCGCATCGCGGTCGAGTTTCGCATCGACCAACGCCGACGGATACCGGCTGATCATGATGCTCGCCTCCGCGTCGGCCCACTTGGGCACTCGCTGCCAGATCTCCTCAGTGATGTGCGGCATCATCGGGTGAAGCGCGCGCAGCACGGTCTCGAGCACGTGGACGAGCGTCGCTTCGGTTTCCTGCACTAGAGCGGCGTCGCCGCTATCGAGCGCCGGCTTGCTCACCTCGAGAAACCAATCGCAGAACTCGTCCCATACGAAGTGATAGAGCGCGCCGGACGCCTCATCGAGGCGGTACGTATCGAGGCCAGTGGAAGCGGCGTCGAGCGCTTGATAGAGCCTTGAAAGCACCCACCGGTTGGCGAGCGCTTCGGGCTGCGGGCAGGTCTGCGACGCCTGGGTCGAAGAATCCACCAGTCGCATCAACGCGTAGCGTGACGCGTTCCAGAGCTTGTTGGCAAAGTTGCGGTAGCCCTCGATCCGTTTCATCGACAGCGCGATACGCCGCGATTGGGGAGAATAGCTGAGAAGCGTCATCCGCAGAGCGTCAGCGCCGTAGGCGGCGAAACCGTCCGGGTAGGTCGTCCGAAGGTACTTGATGCCCTCCTTCTTGGCGCCTGCCTTTTCGGCCTTTGCAATGAGCTCTTGGCCGGTCGCACCGTAGATCACGTCGAGCGGATCCACGACGTTGCCCTTGACCTTGCTCATCTTGTCGCCGCGCTCGTCGGTGACCAAGCCGGCGAGCAGGACACGCGTGAACGGAACCTCGCCCATGAAATGCAAGCCCATCATGATCATGCGCGCGACCCAAAAGAACAGGATGTCGTAGCCCGTCTCCATGTCCTGGGTCGGGTAAAAGCGGTCGAGCGCCAGGGTCTTGTCGGGCCATCCGAGCGTCGAGAACGGCCACAGCCCGGAGCTGAACCACGTGTCGAGCACGTCCTCGTCTTGTCGAATCGAAGTGCTGCCACAGCCGACACACGCCGACGCGTCTTCTCGGGACACAGTGACGTGATCGCAGTCGTCGCAGTACCAGGCCGGAATCGGGTGCCCCCACCAAAGCTGACGGGAGATGCACCAATCCTGGATGTTGCGGAGCCAATGAAAGTAGGTCTTGCTCCACTCGGGCGGAAGGATCTGAATCGTGCCGTCCTCCACCGCCTTGATCGCGGGCGCCGCCAACGGCTTCATCTTCACGAACCACTGAGTCGAAATCATCGGTTCGACGATGGTCCCAGAACGCTGCGAGCGAGGCAGCGTCATCATGTGCTTCTTGCTCCCACGCGCGAGTCCGAGGTTGGCGAGCTCGATCTCCACGGCCCTACGAGCCTCGAAGCGCTCGAGCCCCTGAAACGACCCGCCATTCTCGTTCAGCGTGCCGTCGAGATTGAAGATGTTGATCTCCTCGAGGCCGTGCCGTTTGCCGGTCGCAAAGTCGTTCGGATCGTGTGCGGGGGTCACCTTGACGACGCCGGTGCCGAACTCCGGGTCAACGAGGTCGGCATCGAGGACCACGGGAATCATCCGGTCGACGAAAGGGTGACGCACATACTTGCCGTGCAGATGCCGGTAGCGCTCGTCGTTGGGATGAATCGCCACCGCGGTATCCCCGAGCATCGTCTCCGGCCGTGTAGTCGACACCACGACCTCGCCGTCCCCGTCTGCCAAGGGGTAGGCGAAATCAAACATCGTGCCTTCGACGTTTTCCTCCTGCTCGACCTCGAGGTCCGACAGCACGGTCTGCGCCTCGACATCCCAATTGACCAGCCGGGTGTCCCGGTAGATCAACCCCTCCTCGTGGAGCCGCACGAACGCCTCACGGACGGCCCGCACCATGTCGGGGTCCATCGTGAATTTGGTCCGGGGCCAGTCGCACGAGGCGCCCATCTTTCGGAGCTGTTCCAGGATCCGGCCGCCGGACTCTTCCTTCCACTCCCAAACCCGCTCGATGAACTTCTCGCGGCCGAGGTCGTGCCGCGTCAGACCTTCCTTCTTGAGCTGACGCTCGACGACCACCTGCGTCGCGATGCCGGCGTGATCGATCCCGGGCACCCACAACGTATTGTAGCCCTGCATGCGCTTGTGACGGCACAGGACGTCTTCAAAGGTCGTTCGGCATGCGTGCCCCATGTGGAGCGAGCCCGTGACGTTAGGGGGCGGAATCGCCAGGGTGTACGTTGGCCGGCGGTCGTCCGGGTCCTCAGAGGCCGCAAAGTATCCCGATGTCTCCCAGAACTCGTACCAGCGCGACTCACTCTCGGTCGGCGAGTACTGCTTGGGCATCTCGTCAGACGGTTCGCTCATCCGACCGACCGTGTGCGGTGAAATCGCGGGGCAGTCAAGCCTCAGTCACCGACGAGACGGTGCAATTCCTCGCGGATCATTGCTTCGGCAAGCTCGGGAACGACTTCCCAAACCACACGCTCGACCACCTCGGCGGAAAGCTTGAGCACGCCTTCGACTTGGTCGGCAGTGAGACCGAGCGTCTGCAGGCGTTCGACGACGGAGTGGGATATCGCTTCGTTGACTGCAGCGGTTGCCTGCACGGGCACCGACGTCGACGAAATCGCCGCGGCCACTGGCTGCGAGGGATATGCCGAGGCAGCCGCAGGGCCGACCGAAACCTGGGCGCCGGTGAGCGGCGTGCTTGTCATGGGTGTTGAAGCCATGGGTGTCGGAGCCATGGGCCGCGACGACGGACCGCTTAGCGGGAGTGGCGGTGGCGTGGGCCGATGGGAGGGCTGAGAGATCGGCGTCGGAGGAGTGGTTGCGGGGCGTGCAATCGGAATCGAGGGCGCCTCGGAGAGGGTTTCGGCCCGGCGCGCGAGCTCCGTGGCCTTGTCGATGGCTTCCTGCGTATCGAATGGCTTTAGGATGTGGTCGTCGGCGCCGACCTCGGAGGCGCGGGCCTCGTCCAGCGGGCGATGCTGACTGGCCATCAGGATCACTGACGTGCCGGCGAGCTGCGGGTCGGACTTGATGGCACGGGTCACCTCGTACCCGTCGAGCCCAGGCAACGACGCATCGATGAAGGCGACGTCCGGACCGAAGTCACGCCCTTGTTGAAGTGCAAGCTCGCCGCTTTCGACGGCCAGCAGATCCGCGTCTTCCCCCGCGAAAGTCATCTCCATGACCTTGCGCATGGTCACGCTATCTTCGACGATCAGAATCCTCATCGACTCAAGCCCCGTTCACTTGGATGTATGCTCGCTGACATACGCGATCGGCACCTTCCCGGTCAAGAAGCGGCAGGCCCGGTTTGACCCCGAAGGTGGGCGCCGGTAGGGAGCGCGGGTGTCGGATTCGGACCTACGGTGGCTCTACCGCGACCAGGCCCCGAGGGCCCCGGAAGGCCGATTTTCGCTCGAAGACCGGATCGAAGGACCGGGTCCGATCGAGCTAGATATCGGTTTTGGCCGCGGTTTGTCCCTTTTCGAGCGTGCGGCCGCCTCGCCCGGGAGCCGCATCGTCGGCATCGAGGTCAAGACCAAGCTGGCCTACAAAGTGAACCAGCAGCTCCAAAAACGCGATCTCCGAAATGTGGCCATCCTCTGCGGGGATGCGCGTGAAATCTTGAAAAGAGCTGAACCAGCAGGATCGGTTCAGCGGGCGGCTCTCCACTTTCCCGACCCCTGGTGGAAAAAGCGGCATGACAAGCGGCGGGTCATCGGAGAGGTCCTGCTGACCGAGCTCGGGCGCTTGATGGAGCCCGGGGGCGAGCTCTTCATCCAGACTGACGTCGAACATCGCGCCGAGCAGTACGTGGCGCAGCTTCGCGAGACGGCTGGCTTCACGCTCGCGTCTGGCGGTGGCTATGTGGACGCGAACCCCTTCGACGCGCGCTCCAACCGGGAGAAGCGAGCCATCGAAGACGGTTTGCCGGTTTGGCGCATCCTCGCTACGCGAGACTGATCATCGAAGGGCGACGGTGTGGCACGCGCGTCGTGTGCGCTCCCGCAGCTCTTCTTGGCGTTCCTCGAGCGTCTGGTCAGGCTCGTGCCCAGGAATGAAGTAGCCGAGGTCGTCGACGATGTCGTAAAGTTCTTCGTCGTCCTCGAGGAGCTTGCAGTTGCGCTTCTGCAGAGCGCTCACCAGACGGGGCACCGCATCGAGGCTGTGGGACTTGGTGTCGTGCATCAGGACGATGCCGCCGCGGTCTCCAACTTCCTGCTCCCGGCGCTCGAGGACCCGAAAAAAGGTGCGAACCACGTCCTCGGGCGTGCTGACCTCGAGGTCGCCGCCATACAGCGCCCACATCACGCTGGTGTATCCGTGCTCGCCGAGCAGTTGCTCGACGCGCGCGGACAGGGCGCCTCCGGGAGGCCGAATCAGCCGGGGCTTGCTTCCGATGGCCCGTTCGATCTTCCGCTCGCTGACGGCGAGCTCGGCTTCGATTTCAGCGTTGCGAAGCAGAGGAAGCTGACGGTGGGTCTCGGTGTGGTTGCCGACCGTGTGGCCGCGGCGAACGATCTCACGGACGATTTCCGCGTGCTCCCGCTCCCACGGGTTGCCGTTACCGAAGCTCTCGCTCTTCACGAAGAAGACCGCCTTGATCCCGAGGCCGTCCAGGATGTCCAGGAGGCGCGGCGTGGTCCTGCGCGAAGGACCGTCGTCGAACGTGAATAGAATCGCGCGATGCCTGGTGCCGCCTCGAATCGTCAGGCCGCTCGGAAAGCGCAGGCCCGTCGCGTCCGGGTTGGGAATCGGCATGACTTCGGCCACCTCGGGCCCAGGCTCGGCGTGTGTGGGCTCGACGATGGGAGCTGGAACCGGACGGATCGCCAACGGGGCGACGGCGGCCGAGACCGGGCCGACCTCGGAAGCGCCCGCAAACGAGCCGCCACCCACCATCGCGAGGGCACAGCAGCTCAGTCGAACCTTCCATGGGATCCTGGGCATCTCGAAAGCGATCGTACGGAAGCGAGGGTCACAGATGCGAGAAACCCGCAGCACCTGGACAGGTCTGCAGTTGCAACGGGGGATCGCATCGAGTACCCCGTGCGCGTTGCGTGCAATAAATGATTGAAGTGGAGGGGCTCACCAGGCGGTACGGAAGCCGAATCGCGGTCGGCGACGTATCGTTCCGAGTAGAACCAGGGGAGATCGTCGGATTCCTCGGTCCGAACGGCGCGGGCAAGACAACGACCCTCCGAATGCTAACCGGCTACCTCGCTCCCACTTCGGGCGATATCCGGATCGACGGGATCGACGCGGTGACCCACTCGATTCGAGCCCGCGAGCGCCTTGGGTACATGCCCGAGGGCGTCCCCCTCTATGACGACATGCGCGTGCACGAGTACCTACGGCATCGCGGCGCCCTCAAGCGTGTCCCGAACCTCGCCGAGGCGGTCGATCGCTCTCTCGACCTCGCGGGCGTCGCAGACGCGCGCACCCGAATCCTGGGTCAACTCTCGAAGGGCTACCGGCAGCGCGTGGGTTTGGCCGACGCGCTCATTGCCGACCCGCCGATCCTGATCCTCGACGAACCGACGTCGGGCTTGGATCCCAACCAAGTGCGGCATTTTCGCGAGCTCGTGCAGGGCTTCCGCGGCAAGAAGACGGTCCTGCTCTCGACCCACATTCTGTCTGAGGTCGAGGCCGTCTGTGACCGAGTGATCATCATTCGTGAGGGCAAGAAGGTCGCCGACCTCGCGCCGGGCGACTCCGAGACGAGCCTCGAGGACGTGTTCGCCGAGCTCACCACCGCCGCGGCGACAGGGGACCCATCATGAGAAGCGCCTGGGTCGTCTTGAAGCGTGAGCTCCGCTCTTTCTTCGTCTCCCCGCTGGCGTACGTCGTGCTCACGTCGTGGCTGGTCTGGAACGGCGTGGTGTTCTGGGTGCTCGCCGAGTTCTACTCCCGCAACGCGGTTTCCTCGGGAGCCTCGAACCCATTGTCCGGTTTTTTCGGCGGAAGCGCACTCTTCTTCATCCCACTTCTAGTTTTCGTTCCCGTCCTCACGATGCGACTCGTCGCGGGGGAGAAGCAATCGGGCACGCTCGAGACCCTGATGACGGCGCCGATCTCCGAGGCGTCGGTCATCCTCGGCAAGTACGGCGCCTCACTCGTGATGTGGTGCACGCTCTGGCTGCCCACGCTTGTCTACGCGTGGATCATGAGCCAACACGGCAGCGTCGACTGGGGGGCGATCGAGGCGAGCTACTTCGGGATCTTCTTCCTCGGCGCCTACTTCATGGCGATCGGCCTGTTGATGAGCGTACTTGCGCCCACCCAGATCATTGCCGCGGTGCTTTCGTTCGTGACGATCGGCGTGCTGTTCACCATCGGCATCGGAGAGTTCGTCCTCGACGGGGTAGCGCGCGAGGTCTGTGCGTACTTGAGCATGTGGGGCCACATGCAGAGCTTCTCCAAGGGCGTGGTCGACACGCGGTACCTCGTGTTCGATCTATCGGTGGCCGTCTTGGCCGTCGGCTTGAGCATCGGAGCCTTGAAGGCACGGAGGGCCGGGTGAGCGCACCACCTCGCACACGACTGAACCTCGTGCTCACAGCCGTGCTGGGCCTCGTGGTCGTCGTGTTGGTCAACTACCTCTCCGCCCGCCACTACAAGCGATGGGACTGGACCACACACGGCCTGTTCACATTATCCGACCGTAGCAAGCAGGCGCTGCGAGAGCTCGACCAGGACGTTCAAATCTACGTCTTCCTGGGCCGGGGCGAGCAGGACTTCGCCGACGTCGAAACGCTGCTCGAAGAATACAAGGCCGTCACCGACGCCATCAGCGTCGAGTGGGTGGACCCCGACCGCGACGGCGCGCGCTACCAAGTCCTCGCTGACAAATTCCAGATCGACAGCTGGCTCACCGGGGACATGACGCTCTCCCAGGTGCCCGTCGTCGTGACCAGCGGCGACCGAAAATGGAAGGTGGAGCGCCATCAGTTGATCGTAGAAGACTTCGAAACCTTCGACGACGCCGACGGTCACAAGCTCGATCTGCAGTCCGAGCGAGCATTGACCGGCGCCATCCTCGAAGTCACGACCGGTGAGCCAACCAAAGTCTGCGTAGCCGCGGGGCACGGCGAGTGGGAGGTGGGAGCGTACGGCGACCGCAGCCTCGACGCGGTAGCCCGCGAGCTCGAGTGGGAGAAGATCGACGTCGAGCCGTTTGAGGTTCGCACCGAAGAGATCCCCGACTCCTGCGACGCTTTGTTCGTCGTGAGCCCCCAACGCCCGTTCTCGGAGGACGAAGTCGCCCTCGTCGACAGCTACCTCACCTCGGGCGGCAACGTACTCCTCGCCTTCGACCCGGTGCTCAAGAAGGAGGCGTTGACCCCAACGGGGTTTGAAGCCTCGCTCCAAAAGCGCGGTATCGTCCTTGGGGAAAACCTCGTCATCGAGAACGACGCCGCGCAGCAGCTCCCAGGCAACCCAGGCGACCTGTTCCTCGTCACCAACCTCGGGACGCATCGAGTCGTCGACACCATCCGAAAGCGCGGTGGCGGCATTCTCTTGGCGGTGGCTCGCTCGGTAGACGTAGCCAATGGACGCGAGGCCGAAGTCCTCTTTCGAACGAGCCTCAACGCCGTCGCGGAGACCGATCTCGCGCGCGCGATCGACCCGGACGCCAACGGCGGGCCGACGCCACCGAGCGCAGTGCCGCTCGCGGCGGCCTGGGAATACATCCCCGCCCTCGGCGACGACTTGAGACCGGTCGAGACGCAAGGGCCGACTCCTGGCCGGCTGCTGGTCATCGGTGACACCGATTGGATGGCCCCCGAGCTCCTCGACAACGCTCAGCTGTCGAACATCGATTTTCTCTCCTCTACGGCCGGCTGGCTTACGCAGCGTGAAGCTCTGATCAACATTGCTCCGCGCAAGACCAATGCGCGCGCGGTGATCATGAGCGACGCCGACCTACAGAACCTGCTGTTCCGAGTCGTGGTGCTCTTGCCCCTGGCCGCGTTGATCGCCGGCTTCGGCGTCTGGTGGTCGAGGCGCTCATGAGCGCGCGAACCCCGATCATCCTGTTGATCGTTGCCGCTACCCTGCTGGCGTATGTGCTCCTGTTCGAGCGGGACCGTCCCGGACGTGCCGAAATCGACATGCGTTCTGGGTTGTTACTGGAGTCCCTCGTGCGCGAACGAATCACCGGGATCCGAATCGCCTCGGGCGACGCGCGCCTAGTTCTGGCTCGCGAAGGCGAGGGCTTCGACGAGGCCTGGACCCTCGAAGAGCCGAAGCAAGCACCGGCCGATCTTCAGGTCGTCGACGATTATCTCCGCAACTGGGAGTACGCCGTTCCCATTCGCACGCTGCAGAGCCCTAGCGCCGAGGACCTGCAGAGCTTCGGCCTCGACAAACCGAAGGCAGAAGTCACGTTCGAGATGGGACGGGCCCAGGTTCGGGTGTCGCTTGGTTCAGGCTCACCTGTGCACGGGGGTGGCTATCTGCGCATCGATGATGGCCGGCAGGTCGCAGTCGTCAGCGACGACGTCGTCGCGCTCTTCGACAGCACTGCAGGCGAATTCGAGATCAAAGACGATGCGGGCGCGCCCGACCTGCAGCAGCTGGTCGACGCGGAAAAAGACGCGTCCGTCGCCGTGCCCTGATTACTTCGATTCGGCCTTGGCCAGCGTCTCATGCGACGCGAACTCGAGCAATCCGTTGCTCGTGTTGAACCCGCCCGACGACATCAGCCTGAAGTGACCCTTCACGCGCACCTCGTTGCCGACCTTGAGATCCCTCGGCACCACGACCTCGCCGGAGATGGTGGTGGTCTTGCGTCCGCGACGGGCGCGAGCGAGCTGCTCCTGATTGTCCGCGTAGCCCACGACGAGCAACTGCTCCGCGCGGTCAGTCTGGTCCGCCGTATCCGCGATGAACATGTGCGGTGCAGCGACCTTGGGGCACTCCTCGTTCTTCCGCTTCTTGCAGACCGGAGGCTCATAGATGTCAACGATGTAACCCGTCACCGCAAGGTCGGTGTCGAGTACCTTGGTCGGTCGCAGACGAAGGCCATACACACTGTACGACTCATCTTCGTAGGTGGTTGGAAACGGCGGCGGCGGCAGCGTCGGAACCTCTGGCAGGTTCGGGACGATTTTCGGTAGTTGTTCGGCCTCGGCCTCGGGCTCCGAAGCAGAGGTGATCTGTTCACAACCCGCACTCAACAGCACCCCGGCCAACATCAGGCCAATTAGACGAACTCCCATGCTTCCCCCTGTCCCAAACAAAGTAACACGCTGGATTCGCGAGCGACAATCTAGCGGCCAGAACTGGCGCAGCCACCATCCTTGGGTGGGGGCTGTTCAAGCGCCATTTGCAGCGTGGGCGGAACCCCGTCGGTGTTCCCGAGCTGTTCCACCGCCGCCTTGGCCTCCGGACTCCCGAGGGCTCGCAACGCCTCGATGGCGCGCGCGGAATTGTTGAGGTCCTCCGTCAGCGCGTTGCTCGGCGCGGCTCGCATGACGATCCGGAGCAACGCGCCGACCGCGTCGGTCCGGCAGTGGGCTACCACATAGCCGATGGCCGCTGCAGTCACCGTTGGCCACTCGTTTCGAGCGCGCAGCCTCCGATGAACGCGCTCCCACCCCTCATCGTGAGAGGAGGCAGCGAGCACCTCGATCGCAGCAGCCCGAACCACGGACATCGAATCGTCAACCGATGCAACGATCACCGGAAGCGCCTGACCCTCTGCCCGAAGACTGGTCACGGCCGCGGCGCGCACCAAGGGCCACGTGTCCCGGCGAGCAAGCGTCGCGCGCTGCACCAACGTGTCCGGGTCGCCAGACAGCGCCGTCGCGGCCCGCGAACGAACGCGCGGGTAGGGGTCGTCCAAGGCACTACGCGCGTCCTCGCGATGCCCGCGCGCGGTAATCGCGTCGACCGCAGACTGGCGAAGCATCCACTCCTCGGGGCCGTCGAGTTGGCGTCGCACCCACAGGTCGACCTCTGCGCTCGGCCCTGCTGCCCTAGCACTGTGAAGTAGCCGCCACTTGGTAGCAAAGTCGGGCGACCGCAGGACCGCGTACTCGATGAACGAGGTGAGGACCTCGCGATACGCGTCGAGCGAGGCAAGGCCCATCGCGGCGCTTGCGACCGCGGCAGCTGGAGGCTCGCCGGAGAGCCACATGCGCAGCCGCTCCGACGCTCCTTGGCCAGAGTGCTGAGCGGCGACCCCCAGCGCGCTTCGGAGCCCGCGACGGTCCTCGCCGCCCGGGCTGGCAATCGCGTCGAGCAACGGCTCGATGGCAGAGTCGGGCACGGTGCGCGCGAGCAACGCCGCAGCGCGGTCGCCGACGCTCGGATCGGAAAGCAGCAGGACGAGCCCCTCACCTCCACGAGGCGTGGTTCGGCTCAGAATCCCGACCGCGCGATCACGGACCTCCTCGTCGTCGGATCGCGCGGCCGCGACCAACACCTCGATCGCCGCCTCGTGCTTCTTGGCAAGCTGTTCAAGGG
This sequence comes from uncultured bacterium, assembly GCA_965369435.1. Lineage (GTDB taxonomy): Bacteria > Myxococcota_A > Polyangia > Polyangiales > Houyiibacteriaceae > SG8-38. The sequence continues at coordinate 2,527 of CBDURI010000031.1, read as the reverse complement.
CTCCGAGGGCACGCTTCTGTGCCAGCGGGGACAGGGCAGGCCACGCATCACGGATCTGGCGCGCAGCTCGCTGGCCGCCCGCCCGGAGCACGTAAACCGCAGCAACCGCTCGGTCGTGATCGCCCTCGAGGCTTCGGACCGCGGCAGCGATGACCACCTGATCCGGCCCGGCGGACGCACCCCCGGCCGAGGCCGTCAGCAACACGAAGGTCGCTAGTGCAATAGCGCGTCTGCGGTTTGTCGTTCCCACTCGATCAGCGTCCCGTCTCGTAGCTCTAACACGCGGTCCGCATGGCGAAGGAAATCCTCGCGATGGGTTGCGACGATGACCAATCCACCGAGGTCCGCGTGCGCGCGACATACCCCGATGACGTTTCGCTCCTGTTCGTCGTCGAGGGCAGAGGTGGGTTCGTCGAGCAACATCACCGGCGCGCCCCAGTAGAGGGCGCGCGCCAACGTGATCCGTTGCCTCTGACCCATGGAGAGATCGGTCCCGCCTTCCTGAAGAACCGCATCGTAGCCTCCCGGTCTCTCGGCGATAAACTCGTGCGCATGGACGCGGCGACACACCTCGACGACGCGCGCACGCTCGGGGTGGTCGGCGCCGAAGGCGACGTTGCGCAAAATGGTGTCGCGAAAGAGCGTCGGGTTCTGTGGCATCCATGCGGTCGCCTCGATGAGCAGGGCGCGTGCGGCAGGCGCCCCGTCGATCACCATGCGTCCAGTCGCAGGTGGGAGAACGCCTGCGAGCACCCCGAGTAAGGTCGACTTGCCGGCGCCGCTCGGGCCCGTGATCGCGACCAGCTCCCCCGGATGGAAAGAAACGCCGACGTTCCTCAGCACCGGCTGGCTGTCGTAGTCGAAGCAGAGATCCTCCACGCGAAGCGACGCGACCGGGTCGGTCCGCACCGTCACCTCCTCGAGCGGTTCGGCGGGCAGCCGAAGGAGCTCATCCAGCCGGTCGAGCGAAGCGAGCCCGGACGACCACCCAAACACCGCCCGAGCGAGCCCGTGCAGAGGCCGATACATCAGGACCAGGGCGACCAGCACGGTTCCCGTCGCGGCGAGGTCCACCGCACCGTCTGCGGACCACGCCAGCGCGAAGACCATCGCGATGCCCAGAGCTGCTGCGAGCTCGACGAGGGGGCCAGCGGCCGTGCTCCAGGTCTCCGCTGCGATCCCTCGCGCCTCCGAACGCGCAGCTCCAAGGTCGATCTTGTCCCGCATGGGCCTCACAGCCCCGTACGCCCGCAAGACCGCGGCCCCATCGATGGCCTCCGCCGTCTCCGCAACGACCGAGGATTCGACTGCGAAGAGCTCCCGCTGCAACCTCCTCGCCGGACGGGCCAAAAACACGATGGCGGCGACCGCCAGCGGCACCACCAAGAGGCCTGGGGTGGCTAGTCTGGTATCCACCTTCAGGGCCACGCTGGCTAGTGCTGTAGCCACTACTATGCTCCGAATGCCCTGGGCGACCCCCAAATGGAGGAGAGTCCGGACCCCATGGACTTCGACCTGGATGCGGGAGGCTAGCTCTCCGCGAGGCCACTGGAGGAGGGTCGAGGGCTCGAGACGAAGGACGTGTGCAAGCACTTTACCTCGGAATTCCCTCACCACACTGAGCTGAAGCTTGGCGCCGAGGTGCGCTCGAATCGTCTCGGCAACGGCTCTCAGGAGCCCCAACGAGACGAGGAGCCAGACGATCTGAGTGACGGACGGGCTCGTGAATGGAAGCGCCGCGGAGGGGATTTCTACCCCCGAATTACCTTCTAAACTGCGCAATAGGGGCCCGACCATCCATGCGTAGCCGGCAGTCGCGGCGGCGGACACGAGGGTGGCTAACAGGGCCGCTGCAGCCAGGGGGAGACGCCTCCGCAGCGATTCCAGTAACTCACGACGAGCAGGCCTCTCACTGGAATTTGTGCGCAAAAACACTTCCAATACCCCTTCCCAGGTTCGATTGAGGACCCATATACTCTTGGTTACCCCAACAACAAAGCCAGCCGTTCGAGCGGTCGAATCACGCTTGATCCACGTTTCGGCACGGTGCGTGCATTCCATTTGGCTCGAACCAACGGTTCTCGCTCGGTGGAAGAATCGGGCGGTTTCGAGTGTTCAGCCAGTAATCGGGGTGCCACACATCGCGGGGCGCCACCGGAAGGCGAGAGGCAAAATGGCAAGACAGGCAACGACAGGACAGACAGCCACACGACAGTCGCGGAAAAAGAGCCAAGTGCAGGCCAAGGTATCCAAGCAAACGGAGCCGAAGGCTGAAACCGTGGTTCAGAAGTCCGCGGACACCAAGCCCGCCGGGGCAGCGGCGCCCAGCAAGGAGCAGCTCGAGAAGGCTCGCGTCGAGAGCGAAAAAGCTCTCAAGGAGTTCGAGCGGCAGGGTGCCGGAGATTCGACCCTCACTCGGTACTTCCGGGAGATGATCGGTCATCGGGTGCTCACCCCCCAAGAGGAGATCGAGGCCGCCAAGCAAGTCGAGCGGCTCGAAATCGCCTACTGGGAGGCTCTGCTCAGC
>CBDURI010000030.1:0-16397 GCA_965369435.1 uncultured bacterium | reverse complement strand
CTCGGTGCTGATCTCCCGCCCATGCAGCTCCGCAGCGACAGCTTCAACGATGGGGATTTCATTCCCACGCAGTACGCGTTCGGCAAGACCAGTCCTGAAGGCAAGATCGATCTTGCGGACAACAAGAGTCCGCACCTCGCGTGGTCGGAGTTACCGGAGGGCACCAAGTCGCTCGCGATTCTGTGCATCGATAGCGATGCGCCGACCAAGGCTGACGACGTGAATCAGGAGGGTCGCGTGGTCCCGTCGGACCTGCCTCGCGCGGACTTCAGTCATTGGGTCCTAGTTGATGTTGCGCCTGACGCGGTCATCGCGGAGGGCGCGTTTAGCGACGGCGTCACGCCGAAGGGCAAGCAAGGGCCTGAAGGGCCCCGAGGAACCCGCTGCGGCATCAACGATTACACCGGATGGTTTGCAGGCGATCCCGACATGGCCGGCGACTATTTCGGATACGACGGCCCCTGCCCGCCGTTCAACGACAGCATCGTGCATCACTACCGGTTCACCGCGTACGCGCTCGACGTAGGCCGGCTCGACGTCGATGGCCACTTCACAGCCGCAGGCGTGCTTGCTGCGATCGACGGCCACGTCCTCGCCGAAGCGAGCCTCGTCGCGAAGTACACGATCAATCCCAAAGCGCAAGAGCTGTAGCCCGCCGCCTATGAAGCGCCGGGACAAAGCCGACCGCATCGGCCAGATCCTCGATCAGCTCTACCCGGAGCCGCCGATTCCACTCGACCATCAAGATCCGTATACGCTCCTCGTGTCGGTGATGCTGAGCGCCCAGACCACCGACAAGAAGGTCAACGAAGTGACGCCGGCATTGTTCGCGGAAGCTTCCAACCCTAGATCGATGGCTGCGCTTCCAGTCGATCGCATCCTCGGTTTCATTCGAACCGTCGGCCTCGCTCCGACGAAGGCCAAGAACCTCAAGGCCATGGCCGAGCTGCTGATTGAAAGACATGGCGGGGAGGTGCCCAACGACATGGACGCGCTCGAGGCGCTTCCGGGTGTCGGCCACAAGACGGCGTCGGTGGTGATTTGCCAAGCCTTTGGACGCCCCGCCTTTCCGGTGGATACACACATCCATCGCCTCGCCGCGCGTTGGGGGCTATCGAGCGGCAAGAACGTCGTCAAGACCGAGGCAGATCTCAAGGAAGTGTTCCCCGAGGACACCTGGATTGCTCGCCACCTGCAGATCATCTACTTCGGGCGCGAGCACTGCCCGGCTCGCGGTCACGATCTGAGCCAATGCGAGATCTGCGGCTGGGCTGCGACCAAGAAGCGAATTGCCGAAGAATCACAGCGCCGCTGACGGCCCCACTGGTCGCCAAGGTGGCCGAGACCCATAGTCCTCCTAATGAGCATCGAGTTCCGCCTGTTTCGAATTCCCGTCCGCATTCACCTGTGGTTTTGGCTGATGGCCCTGTGGCTTTGGACGCTGAACAGTGAGGAGGGCTGGGCGGGGCTAGTGATCTGGGTCGCGGTGGTGTTCCAAGGCATCTTGATGCACGAGCTCGGTCACGCTCTCGTCGGGCGCGCGTTCGGTAGGCAGCCGCGCATCGAGCTCGTCGCGCTTGGTGGCCTGACCTGGTGGGAGCAACGCGAGCCGATGAGCCCCGGGCGGAGTCTCGTCGTGAGCGCGGCCGGTCCTGCCGTCGGTATCTTCATCGGGTCGCTGTCGTTGGTGCTGATGGATGTCTTGCGCGTGCCCGATCCATCGCTTGCCAGGTACGCGTTTCACTCTCTGATCTTCATCAATCTTGGTTGGGGCCTTTTGAATCTTCTTCCCGTGTTGCCGCTCGACGGCGGCAACATCGTGGCGTCGCTGATGGAGTTCGTCGCGCCGTCGCGAGGACGGCTGTTGGCCTGCTACGTCTCTTTCGCTGTCATCGGGTTGCTGTTCGCGGTGACCGTGACGCTGAAGCAGTACCCCGCGACCATTCTTCTCTTCTTGCTGGCGTTTAGTACCTACCAGGCCTTTCGGGCCGAGCGGCAGCATGTCACCTCCGAGCCTTCGGACGACACCCCGCCTCAGAGCCTCGTCCAACAGGCGTTCGAAGCTCTCGAGCGAGGCGATGGCCAGGCCTTGATCCGCGCCGCGTCGACCCTCGTCGCAAAGGCCGACGCGACCTCGGACCTCGACGAGGCGTTCCACCTCTTGGCCTGGGGCAGGCTCATCAACGGGGAGCCGACCGAGGCCTACCAGGCGCTGACGTCGATGTCCGGCGATCGGGCCGCCGATCCCGCTCTCGAAGGCGCCGTCCTCGTCGAGCTGGGTAAGCCGGCCGACGCGGTCCCCCTACTCGAAGCGGCCCGCGAGCGGGGTGGAGCGTTTGCCGAGGGCTATTATCAGCGCGCCTTGCGGGATAAAAACGCGTGATCATGGCTATTTAGCCTCGCCGAGGCAGCCGGGTTGATCAACCCTGAAGTTCTTGTAATTCCCGCACCGCGGAACGAAAGAGGAGACAAGACCATCATGAGCCCAAATCCAGATCCGAAGTACAAGGTTGCCGACCTTTCATTGGCCGACTGGGGTCGAAAGGAAATCGCGATCGCCGAGCACGAAATGCCGGGTCTGATGGCGCTACGCCGAGAGTATGGCGCCCAGAAGCCGCTTGCCGGCGCGCGAGTCGCGGGTTGCCTTCACATGACCATCCAAACGGCCGTGCTCATCGAGACTCTCACCGAGCTCGGCGCGGAGGTCACCTGGACGAGCTGCAACATCTTCTCGACGCAGGACCATGCTGCTGCCGCCATCGCCGTAACGGGCGTCCCCGTGTTCGCCTGGAAGGGGGAGAGCGATGAGGAGTACGACTGGTGCATCCACCAACAGCTTCGGGCGTTCGGCGACGGCAAGGCCCCTAACCTGTTGCTCGACGACGGTGGCGACCTCACCGCGATCGTGCATCAAAAGTATCCTGAGATGTTCGATGGGTCCGATCGCATCCTCGGCTTGTCCGAGGAGACGACCACCGGCGTTCATCGCCTCTACGAGATGGAGCGCGACGGCTCGCTCAAGTGCCCGGCCATCAACGTGAACGATTCGGTAACCAAGTCGAAGTTCGACAACCTCTACGGTTGCCGCGAATCGCTCGTCGACGGCATCAAGCGGGCGACCGACGTGATGATTGCCGGCAAGGTGGTCGTCGTGGCCGGCTACGGCGATGTGGGTAAGGGCTGCGTGCAGGCGCTGGCTCGCGCGGGCGCTCGCGTTCTCGTGACCGAGATCGATCCGATTTGTGCTCTGCAGGCCTCGATGGAGGGTTACCAGGTCGTCACGATGGAAGAAGCAGCTCCGATCGCCGACATCTTCGTCACGGCGACCGGTTGCTGTGACGTCGTCACCGGCGAGCACATGAAACAGATGAAGAACGAAGCCATCCTCTGCAACATCGGGCACTTCGACTCCGAGATTCAGATGGCGTGGCTAACCGACTCAGCCAACGGCGTCACCGAAGAAGAGATCAAGCCCCAGGTCGACCACTTCATTTTCCCCGACGGCAAGCGCATCATCGTGCTGGCCCGCGGACGCCTCGTGAACCTCGGCTGTGCCACCGGCCATCCGAGCTTCGTGATGAGCAACTCGTTCAGCAACCAGGTGCTTGCTCAGCTCTCCCTTTGGATGGAGCGCGATCGCTACGAAGTGGGCAAGGTCTACGTGCTGTCGAAGGAGCTCGACGAAAAGGTCGCGCAACTCCACCTCGGCCAGCTCGGCGTCAACCTCAGCAAATTGACGCCGGCCCAGGCCGAGTATCTCGGCATTCCCGTCGAGGGGCCGTTCAAGCCGAGCTACTACCGCTACTGAACCACATGGTCTCGCTTCTCATCGAGACTTGGCGGTACTTCAACTCGCATGATGGGCGATTGCTCTCCGGGGCGATCGCCTTTTATGCGTCTCTCGCGATCGCGCCACTCGGGGTGGTCGCGTTGCTGATCGCGTCTCTTGTCATGCCCGAAATCGAGGCCCGGCAGGAGCTGGTCGGGCAGGTCGGGGTGTTTCTCGGTCCCGAGATGGCGACGTTTTTGGTCGAGACGATTGTTCAATTGGGGAACAAGGCGACGAGCTGGACTGCGCCGGTCATCAGCGCGCTCTTCATGCTGTACATCTCCGCGCGCCTGTTCTCCATGCTGCGGCGGGCGCTCAATCAGATGTGGGGGATTCGGCCCAAGCTCCTCGTTCATGCGAGTCGGTCCGAGAACCTTCAGCTCGCGAAGCGGAGGCTACTTGCATTTGCGATGGTGCTGATCTTCGGTAGCTCGTTGGTTGCCTTGGTATTGCTTCACTCGGGCGCGGCGGCGGCGGCCAACCTCTTCGGGGACAGTGGCTACATGTTGACACTGGCCCAATTTGGGAGCGCATTCGCGGTCTTGGCGCCCTTGATCGCGCTGGTCTACCGTTGGCTTCCGGACGCCACCATCGCGTGGAGAGACGTTTGGGTCGGGGCGGCCGTCACCTGCCTGTTTGTCCTCGGGGGCTCGTTCTTGATCGGTCTCTACCTCGGCTACGCGAGCCCGGCTTCGATCTACGGAGCCGCCGGCTCGTTGATCGTCCTGCTCTTGTGGATCTACTACACCACGCAGATCTTTCTGATGGGCGCCGTGTTCACACGCGCGTGGGCTCGGCATCGCGGCAGAGCGATCGAGCCGCTTCCGTATGCGGACGTAGTGGAAACGCGGGACTACTCTGCGAACGTTTCCGCCAGTGAGACATAGTGCGGCGCTTGCGCGGGCGCTTCCGCAATGGCGCCGTGCATGTGCTTCTCCAGGAAATCAAAAAGCGCTCCCCACTGCTCGCGCGCGGCCGCACGCCAGAGCAATACGTTGAACGCGTGGATCTCGCCTCGAAAGACGTGCAACTCGCATTCCGTGTCGCGCTGTTGGAGCGCCTCGCTGAGGCGGATCGTATCGCCCAACAGGGGGTCGGCGGTCCCGACCGTGGTGAAGAACGGGGGAAGTGCACGGCTCCCCGGCACGGCCGGGGTCTCGAAGAGACGAAGCGGACTGGCGAGTGGGAACTGAAGGGCCCGGTGCAGGCGCCGACCCAGATACGAATACGCCGTCCCCCGGATCTCGCCTTTGATCCAGCTAGCCATGCGCCGGCTCTTGTCTGGGTCGCGCCAGAAGCGCTGGACGTCGTGGACGTCCAGGAGACCGTACAACGGTGCAACGCAAGCGATGGAGATGTCGCGTTCGAAGATGCTCTGGGTGAACGGCTCGGGCCTCGGATGCGTCGCACAGTAGGCCAGAGCGGCCGTGAGATTGGCGCCAGCGGACTCTCCGATGAGGGCCAAGCGATCGGTATCGGCGCCGTACTTGGCGCCGTTGTCGACGACCCATTCGAGGGCGGCTATCGCATCCTTGAGTGGCTTCGGGTAGCAGTGCACGGGGCCGAGGCGGTAGTTGATGTTGAACACCTGGTACCCCTGCGCCGCGAGGACGTAGGCCATGATTCGATGGGTGTCCTTCGACATCATCGAGAACGCCCCACCATGGATGTAGACGATCGACGGCAGGCGACCCACGGCGTCACGCGGCCGGTAGATGTCGAGCAGGTGGGCGCGCTTGCGGGTATTCCGGTACGGGATGTTGTGTTCGACGTGGACGCGGCGCCAACTCTGAATGAGCCACGGCAGCACGCCGTACCCCACGCGCGAAAGGCGATTCGCAGCCTTGTCCACACCGTTGCGAACCAACGGCATGACCGAGTCACGGGCACGGGTCATCGGGCGCGACTATAGGCGACTATGGAGGCTACGAAAAGAAGCCAAGCTTCTTGAGGGCACTCCCGTAGATGAAGCGAATCATGCCGTCGATTTCCTCAACGGATTTCGGTGTATGCGGGTACCACACACGTTCCTTTTTCGCGCCCCATCGATGGATCAGAATCGGTTGCTGATGGGTGTATCCGCGAAGGCCGCCAAGGCCGTTGACATGTCCGACGCCGCTGTCCTTCATGCCACCGAAGGGCGCCTCGGGCGCGCCGTATGCCATCGATGCGTCGTTGATCACGACTGAGCCAGTTTCCAGGCGTTTCGCGATCTCGATACCCTTCTCTATGTTCTTCGTCCAGACGCTGCCGCTCAATCCGTACCGCGAGTCGTTGGCGAGACGAATCGCTTCTTCTTCATCGGCAACGCGCATCACCGACACGATCGGTCCGAACGTCTCTTCTCGCATGAGCTCCATCGTGTGATCGACGTTGCGAACGAACGTGGGCTTGTAGAAAAGGCCGTCGCTCGTGTCCGCTTCTCCGCCAACGACGATGTCCGCGCCTTTTGCCCTCGCATCCTCGATGTGGCGTTCGATGATCGACATCTGCCGGTCCCAAAACACGGAGCCGACATCGATATCCTCGCCCGTGCCGTATCGGAGCTCGCTAACAATGGCCTTCACGCGTTCTTCGAACTCGTCGGCGATGCTTTCGACCACGTACACACGCTCGACTCCCATGCAAACGTGGCCGGAATTCAGCATCGAGTTGAAGACTGCACCGCCCGCCGCACGCTCGACGTCGGCGTCCTCGCAGACGATCATCGCGTCTTTCCCGCCCAACTCCAGCGTGCAAGGAATGAGTTGTTCAGCGCATGCCGCCGCGATCTTCTTGCCGGTTCCCACGCTCCCCGTGAACGAGATTTTTTGCACGCCTCCGTTGACGAGCGCCGCGCCGGTTTCACCGTCGCCATGCAGGGTCTGCACGACGCCTTCGGGTACACCGGCTTCCCTCAGCAGTCGCACCGCCCAATCGCTCGAGTAGGGCGAAACCTCCGATGGCTTCAAGATGACCGCGTTGCCGGCGAGGATCGCCTGCACGATGGGGTTCATTGCTAAAGAGAATGGACCGTTCCACGGCGTGATGACGCCGACCACGCCGAGTGGACGGTAGTGCATCAACAGCTTCTTGTATGGGCGGAGGTAGCCATGGAGCTTTCGCTTCTCGTCGGAGAGCTCCTTCACCGCCCGGCCACACCAGAAGTTGATGTAGTCGCAGCTCGGAAGGATCTCCATGATCAGCGTTTCGAGGTGGGTCTTGCCCGTCTCGTCGATGAGCGTCTTCACCACTTCGTCGCGCTTCTCGACGAGCACATCGATCGCGCCACGTACGATGCGGGCGCGCTCCGCGACCGGTACCTGGCCCCATTCCAGCTGGGCGTCGCGCGCCTTGGCGATCGCCAGCTCTACATCCGCGGGGCTATTGACGACGATCTCGCCGACCGGTTCACGGGTCGCCGGGCTGCGGATCCCGAGCCGGCGGCGCCCCTCGGACGTTGGGGAAAGTGATTCGACGATGGCCATCCATTCGCTCCTGTAACTGCGTGGCCCCGGGGCCTTCGAGTGAAACATGTTCTACTGACCTCGGGGCCAAACGCAAGCGGCCCCGCAGAGCTAGCTTTGCTGTAATATTACACTTATATTTCAAACCATGCGGTCATCGCGCTGGCTTGTATTGGTTTGGATTGTCTTGGCGGGCTGCGGGGAAGCGCTACCGGCGAGCGCTCCCCGTGCCGCGGACGGCGGCATGGACTTTCCCTGCGACTGTCCCTTCGCAGAGGAATGCTCCGAAGACGGACGTTGCGTTTCAATCTGCGGTGACGTTCCGGCCTGCGTCTTCGGGGGAACAGCGCAGTGCTGCGCAACCGGTTCGGTCTGCCAAAGCGGCAACTGTGTGGCGGACTGCGGGAGCGCGATCGAGTGCGATGGGGTTTGCTGTGAAGGCACGGAGATGTGTTTCGATGGGTCATGCGTGGCGCAGTGCGACACCCCAACGCGGCTGTGCGGAGACGATAGCGAGCTCTGCTGCGCGGGCGATGAAGGATGCATTGGCGGCGAGTGTGTCCCGCTCCTCGACGAATGTGAGCTCGGTGAGGATTGCGAGCTCGACGAGCTCTGTGAGCCGAGCCTCGGTGTGTGTATCCGCCGGGATGCGGTCGAGGTCTGCGAGTTCAGACCTCCCGTGGGCGAGTTCGAGCCGACGATCGGATGCCGGTGGACACCCCCCGAGGCGCCGGTGGGTGCGACTGCCGAAGAGATCGACATCGTCGGCATGGGTGAGGTCGTGATGACGCCGTCGGTGGCCAATCTGACCGATGACAACGGCGACGGCGTCACCGACATGCTCGACACCCCGGATATCGTGTTTGTGAGCTTCGACTACGAAGAGAATGGTTGCTGCACCCGGCGCGGTGTCGTTCGGGTCGTCTCGGGCGGCTGCAATGCCGATGGAACGATGACCACCCATGCCACGCTCAAGGGGCTGACATCGGATGATTGGATCGGGAACTCGACGGGCATTGCGCTCGGCAACCTTCACCCCGACGACGCCGCGGGTGAGCGCGTGCCGGAGATCGTCGCGACCTTCAAGAACGGGGGCGCCATCGCTTGGCGGCGGACTGCCGACGACGGATCCGTTTGGGAGGTCCTGTGGCAGAACGAAAGCCTGCCCGGCAATCGGCACACTCGTGGCGGCGCGCAGCCGGCGATTGCAGACCTGAACGCCGACGGCCGACCGGAAGTCATCATCGGGAACGTCGTACTCGACGGCCTCACGGGTCGGGGTCCGGGGGATGTCGATCTGCCCGTGGGGGCGCTCGCATGGGACGGGCGGGATCTAGAAAACGCGACGCCCGGAGCAAACCTCGGCATCGGCAACAACGCGTTCTTGGGCCCGGTCTCGACGGTGGCGGACTTAGATCGCGACGGTCTGCAGGAAGTGATCGCCGGAAACACGGTTTACAACTACGACGGCAGCGAGCGTTGGACGTACGAGTATACGACGACCAACTCCAGCTGCGGCGGTTCGCTCGACTGCGACGGGTACACTGCGGTCGGCAATTTCGACGACGACGACGATGCCGAAGTCGTGATCATTCGACTCGGTGAGTTGTTCATCCTGAACCATGACGGCACCCCGGTTGCAGGGATTCCGTTGCCGATTCGGATTCCCGGAGCTCCCGCGAATGTCATGGAGCCGACCTACTCGCCGGTCGCGTACGCCCCGTTCGCTCCGTTGTATGACCGAGATGGGGATTTGCTGCCGCCGGAACGAATCCTGTGCGGAGGGGCGTTGGATCTTCTCGCCTACGATGCGTTCGGGAACCCTGTCATGAGCGAGGAAAATCAGGTCGTGGTCCACACGGCGGGTGCGAATGAGAGCGGACCGCCGACCGTCGCGGACTTCGACGGTGACGGCTTCGCAGAGGTAGGGACCGCCAGTTCGACCGCATACGTGGTGTTCGACTTCCAGTGCACGGGAGACCCGTTGCCGGCCGAATGCGAGCGAGAATGGGTGCGATGGATGGTCGAGAATGAAGATTGCTCGAGCCGCGCGACCGGATCGAGCGTGTTCGACTTCGAGGGGGACGGCTCGGCCGAGGTGGTCTACGCGGACGAGACGAGCTTCCGAATCTTCAATGGCTCGGACGGCACGATCCTCTACGAGGATACGACGCACAGCAGCAACACACGTCTCGAGATGCCGATCGTGGTCGATGTGGATAACGACGGGAAGGCCGAGGTGGTGGTCCCCGAGCCGAACACAGGCGCGAACCATGGCGGAATCGAGATATGGGAAGACTCCCGCAACAACTGGGTGCGCACGCGACGCATTTGGAATCAGCACACCTATAGCGTGACCAACGTGACGGAGGACGGTCAGATTCCACGCGTGCCGGAGCCCAACTGGACACACTCGCGGCTCAACAGCTTCCGACAGAACGTTCAACCGGGCGGGCTGTTCGACGCGCCGGACTTCGTCGTGCGTGAAATCTTCAGACTAGGCTGCGAGGAGGGTCAGTTCAGGGTCGCCGTGGTCGTCGGAAATGACGGCTCGCTGAGCGTCCCACCGGGCATCCTCACCCACGTGGTCGTCACGACCGACGATGCGCGGATCTTCGACCTCGGCACAGTAGCGACCACCGATTGGTTGCTTCCGGGGCAATCGGAGCAATTGGAGGTGCTGTTCGTGGTTTCCTCGGGTCCGCACCCTGCCGGGATTCAAGTTTCAGCGACCGTCGACGCCGATGGGATGGGTGGACAGCGCTACAACGAGTGTAACGAGGACAACAACGCGGCGACATCCAACCCCATCACCTGCCCCTCCGTCCAGTAGCAGGGGGATGCTGTCCGTCTTTGCGGGTCCCGATAGAGGGGATTGCCCAACCCGGTGACCTCAGGATATACCCAATGGTCCGGTGCTTCGTACGTCCACGATACCGTCGGCCAGCCGGCTTTTGATCCGTCAGGGCAGCGTTGCGGACCTCGGTGGCGTGCTCCGGGTTTGCGAAACGCACGCGGCGCACTCGGCGCACTGGGACGGACGGATTCCGAGCGAGCTCCGACTGACGGAGTTCTTCGACCGGGCCCTGAGGCTACAGGATGACGTCTTTCAATTCTGGGTCGCAGAGAACGGGCGCGGATCGATGATTGGATGGGAGATGCTCTCCGCGGCTAGCGCTCATCCTGTGCACCGACGCCTGACCGCCGAGGCTACCACATGTCTGGGACAGCAAAGCGCCGCGCTCGGGCGCACCCTGGTGACGCACGCAATCCGTCACGCGGCTCGCACACCACTACAGTATGTGTTTGCCCGGGTCCCCGTCCACGATACGCTCATGGTTAGCGTGCTGGAAGCAGTGGGTTGCCGCGAAGTCGGTTTGATTCCGGAATCGATGAAGCCGCCCGTGCAACCCGAGCAGGTAGAATTCGTCTACGTCATCGAGCACTAGCCGCATCACACGAGCTTGCCCTCGGCCCTGTTTCGGATAAGGTGCCCGAACCTGGAGGCGCCATGGCGACCAAACGAACGCCCGCGAAGAAAACTCGGCCTAAGAGGAAGGCGACCAAAAAGCGAGCAAGCAAGGCTCCGGCGAGCAAGCGTGTGAGTACGGCCCCCGCCAAGAAGCGCGCGAGCAAGGCGCCCGCCAAGAAGCGGACGACGAAGGCCCCCAAGAAGTCGAGCAGGCCAACCAAGCCAGCTAAGCCGCGAGCAAAGCGGGCAGCGGCAGGGGTGTCAGTGTCAGTGCCAGCGCCAGTGCCAGTGTCAGTGTCAGCGCCAGTGCCAGTGTCAGTGTCAGCGCCAGTGTCAGCGTCAGGGTCCGTGCCAGGGTCCGTGCCAGGGTCCGTGCCAGGGTCCGTGCCAGGGTCAGGGTCGGCGCCTGCGTCCCCTCCGGCCTCGTATCTCGAGGGGGTGCCTCAGGATCACGTGGAGCTGGTTTCCGGGCTTCTTCAGGTGGTTCGAGGGGCGGCGAAGGACCTCAAGACGCTCGTTACTCAGGCCATCGCGATGAGCCATCAGAAGGACGATCCCTACGATCGATGAGCCAGATGAAGCGGATTGCCGTCGTGGGCGCATCCCTGGCCGGGTTGCGTGCCGCGGAGTTCATTCGGCGCGCCAAATTCGAAGGGGAGCTCGTGTTGATTGGCGACGAGGTCCGCCTTCCGTACGATCGGCCGCCGCTCTCCAAGGAAGTGCTTCGCGGGGAGTGGGAGCCAGAGCGTATCGCGCTTCGCCGGCGGAGCTACGACGAGTTGAACCTGCAGCTCTTGCTTGGACAGCGCGCGGTCTCACTCGACACCGCGAAGCGCGAGCTCCGGCTCGAAGGCGGAACCGTGGTGTCGTTCGACGGGATGGTCATCGCGACCGGCGGCCAGGTTCGTGAGCTTCCCCATCAGCCACGCGTCGACGGCATCTACACACTAAGAACGCTCGACGACGCACTGGCAATCCGCGCGGCGTTTGCCAGTAAGCCTCGCGTGGCCGTCATCGGCGCGGGCTTCATCGGCGCCGAGGTCGCAGCGTCTGCCCAGCAACTCGGCCTCGAAGTCACCATGATCGAGGCCCTGGAAGCCCCGCTCGCCCTAAGTCTTGGTCCGCGCCTCGGACGCGTCCTGCAGGATGCGCATGAACGCCGCGGTGTGCGCGTTCTGTGCGGACGGCGGGTCGAAGGCTTTGGAGGGACCGATCGTATCGAGAGTGTGCTCCTGGACGACGGCACCAGAGTCGAGTGCGACGTCGTCGTGGTCGGCATTGGAGTCAGCCCGTCCGTATCGTGGCTCGCCGGGTCCGGGGTCGAGCTCGACGACGGGGTTCGATGCGATGAAACACTGGCCTCCAGCGTGCCTGGCATCGTCGCGGCCGGGGATGTCGCGAGCTGGTACAACCCGCTGTTCGAAGAGCGTATGCGGGTCGAGCACTGGACCAATGCCGTCGAACAGGCGCGCCACGCGGTCTCCAGCCTGCTTGCCGCACCCGGTGAAGCCAAAGCATTCGAGTCGGTTCCGATGTTCTGGTCCGACCAGTTCGACATCAAGATTCAAGGCGTTGGCAGGCCCAAGCCGACCGACGACCTGGTTCTCGCCGGTGGCACACCCGAAAGCGAGAAGTTCATCGCTCTCTATGGTCGGGCTGGCCGCCTCGTCGGTGCCGTGGCCTTCAATCAGCCCCCGAAGCTCGTCCAGCTCCGCATGTTGATCGGCAAGCGAGGCGGGATTGATGAGGCGCTGAAGATCGCCTGACGCAAAAAATGCGTGTTTCGTGTTTTGCCCGCAAGCATTTCCGGAGGTCGGACTCGCCGATCCGTTCTATTGCGCGCCTTCTCGCGTGGCATGTTCCTTGCTCCACCTCGCTCGAGCACCGATGAACAACATGGCGTCCACGATCCTCGCCGTCACCGATCTAACGTCTGCGAGCTACCAGCTCGTGGGCTTTGCTGCGTTCATTGCGGGTCCCACGGGTGGCGAAGTGATCCTGGTGTCGACCTATGGCGCCGGCGGCAGCCGCGTCTCCGAGCCTCCTGAGCAGGTCGAGGCCAAGCTTCGACAAGAGGGGCAACTTCTCGAGAGCCAGCGACAGTGGTGCGCCGACCGTGGCGTCCGCTGCCGGGCCGAGCTCTACGAGGAAGGGCTTTGGCCGGACTATGTGTTGCAGAGCGCGGAGCGTTCGAGCGTGGACCTAATTTTGGTCGGCTTCCAGCCGCTGGCAGGCGCCGATCGAGTGGACACCGCTCAGATCAACAGACTCGCCAAGGATGCCCCCTGTCCGGTCAGCATGGTCCGGTTGCCCCCACTTTCGGCCTTTTACGCACCTGCAGCGCCAGGGGCCTTGACACAGGAGGCATAATTTTTTAGCCAGGCGTGATGGCCGACGCGAGCTTGCTGCCCACGATGAAGGATTACGTGGGGTTTGACGCCGAGACAGCCCGCCGCTTGCAGGCGATGGGGGCACGGATCCAACCTTATCATGCCCGTATCGTCGATCGGTTCTATCAGTCGATCGTGGACGACCCGGGCGCGCGCGCGGTCCTGCGGAGCGAGGCTCAGATCGCACGACTCAAGGTATCCTTGGTGCAGTGGCTCGAAGGGCTGTTCAGCGGGCTCTATGACGAGCGCTACTTCGAGAAGCGCGCGCGAATCGGCCGCATGCACGTGAAGGTCGGCCTCGAACAGCGCTACATGCTTGCGGCCATGAACGTGGTTCGAATCGGACTCCACCATGCCGTGTCGGAGAGCGCGGACGATGGTATTGGGACATTCGCGGAGCACGTCGCGATCGACCAGATATGCGACATTGAGCTCGCGATCATGCTCGAAACCTACCGAGAGGACTATGTGCTCAAGAAGACTGCCGAGGCAGAGTCGCTTGCGGTCATGGGCAGGCTGACGGCGGGCCTGGCCCACGAAGTGAGGAACCCCCTCAACGCGGCCAAATTGCAGCTTGATGTCCTTCGGCGCACGGCGGCTCGCATCGAGGACGAGTCAATACGCCGGAAGATCGAGAGGCGCACCAACGTGGTTCAGGATGAGCTCCGAAGGCTGTCCCTGCTGCTCGACGATTTTCTCAACCTGGCAAGGGCGCGCAGTCTCGAGCCGGTCCGCTGCGAGGCGCGTACGTTACTCGAGGAGGTCGTAGAGCTGCGGCGTCCGGAGATAGAGCTACAGGGAATCGAGTTCATAGAAGACATCGACACGACCTGTGTGCTCGTCGCGGAGCGAGACCGCCTCAAGCAGGTCGTCAACAACCTGATCACGAACGCGGTCGAAGCGGTCGCCGACTGCCCTGAGTCGAGGATCCGAATCGCCAGTCGAAGGCTCAGCGACGGCAGCTGGGAAGTTGCCGTGAGCGACAACGGGTCGGGCGTCACCCCCGAAGTGGCGGCTCGGGCTTTTGAGTCGTTCGTCACCACCAAGGAGGCCGGTACCGGTCTCGGGTTGGCTATCGTGAAGCGAATCGTAGGCCTCCATGGAGGAAGGGCGCAGCTGACCCCCCTTCCCGAAGGCGGTACGCGCGCGTCCTTTTGGATCCCGACGGCGCCTTAATCGGCCATCGCCGACTGGTAGCCCCATTCCTTCACGCGGTACTGGATCTTCCGCTGACTGATGCCGAGGATTTCCGCCGCTCTCGCGGTCGAACCATCGACCGCGTCCAGCGTCCGAAGAATCGCAACTCGTTCGAGCTCGGCCATCGTGATGCCGGGAATCAGCGCCATCACCGAGCCGTTCTGCAGGTCAGCGTGCGCAGAGGTCGGCAGGTCGTCTCGTTCAATTAGGTCACCCTCGCACATGACCACTGCCCGTTCGATGGCATTCTCCAGCTCGCGAACGTTGCCAGGCCACGGGTAGATCATCAGATGCTGCAGCGCTTGGTCATCCAACCTCGGGACCGCGCGTTCGTTCTCGGCCGCATACTTCCGAAGGAAAGAAGAAGCCAGCAGAGGAATGTCGCTCCGGCGCACGCGAAGCGGGGGTACGTCGAGTTGGACGACCTTCAGCCGGTAGAAGAGGTCCTCACGGAACCGGCCATCCTCCACGCGCTGCGTCAGCTCGCGGTTCGTGGCTGCGACCACTCGAACATCGACCTTCAACGTTTCGTTGCCGCCGACCCGTTCGAACTCCCGCTCTTGTAGGAAGCGAAGGAGTTTGATCTGGACGCTCATCGGGATCTCGCTCACCTCGTCGAGAAAGAGCGTGCCCCCGTCAGCTTGCTTGAAGCGCCCCTCACGTCGCGCCACGGCGCCGGTGAACGAGCCACGCTCGTGCCCGAACAGCTCGGACTCGAGCAGGGTCTCGCTCAAGGAAGCGCAGTTCAGGCGAATGAACGGCTTGTCCTTTCGCGAAGAGTTCTGGTGAATCGCCGCCGCGATGAGTTCCTTGCCGGTCCCCGTTTCACCGTGAATGAGCACTGTGGCGCGGCTCCGTGCGACCTGCGCGACGTTCTTCATCAGTCGTTGCATGGAAGGGTGCTCGCCCAGGATGTTCCCGAACTGGAACCGATCGTCCACGCGCTGACGGAGTTGGGCCGCCTCGCGGGACAGCCGTGTTCGTTCTAGCGCCCGGTCCACGATGGCGATGACCGCGTCCAGTTCGAGCGGCTTGGTCAGGTAGCTCTCCGCCCCGAGCTTGATGGCCTGGACTGCCGTATCAATCGTCGCGAACGCCGTCATCACGATGAACGAGGCGTGGGACGACATCGGGCGTCCGTGTTCGATCAACGCCAAGCCGTCCATCCCGGGCATCTTCAGATCCGTCAGAACCACGTCGGGGTCGACCTGTTCTATCTGCAGGAGGGCCGTGCGTCCATCGGCGGCGGTGCTCACGGAGTAGCCAGCATCGTCCATGAGCTCCGCGAGCGCGTTCCTCGCGTTCGGCTCGTCATCGACGATGAGCACATGGCCCTTGGATCCGTCTCTCTTCGTTTTAGGAAACTCGGACACGATATCTGTAACAGTCATTGCCATTTCACTTTGTAGCTGTCGTGCCAACCATGGGCACTCGGGTTTGTAGGCCGCGCGCGGCGGCGAGTTCCTTGTACTCCGCGAAGGAAGCGCGAAGGTCTTCGACGAATTCGTGCACGTCTGGGAAGGACTCCCAGTCCGCATTGAACCCCCAGTGTATCCCCCCGTTGTAGCTGAAGAGCGCGATGCCGAGGTTCTGGTTCTGCATCAGCGGAACCATTGGATAGATGGCCTGCATCTGTGCCCCGAGCATGTACAGTGGGAATGGCGGACCTGGCACGTTGGTGATGATGAGGTTGTACGTGCGCAGCCGCATGGCAGCTCGGTAGAGCTCCGACACGAGACGTTTGGTCGTGAGGTCGGCGACGTCTTCGATGAGCTCCGTCCCACCGGTTTGGTTCGATTCTTTCTTCAACCGTGTCGTCACCTGAATGACCTTTTTCAGTCGTTCGAGAGGATCGCGTTCGGTCACGGGGAGGTCCGCGAGCAGCATGGCTACGTGATTGCCGACGGACAGGCCGCCGGCTTTTCTGGTGTTGACCGGCAGAACGGTGCGGAATCCTTCCATCGAGTCGACGTCCGAGCCCCTGCGCTGAAGGAACCGTCGCACCGCGCCCGTCGTCGCAGCGACCACCACGTCGTTGATCGTGCCGCCGAGCGACTTCTTGA
>CBDURI010000029.1:0-16485 GCA_965369435.1 uncultured bacterium | reverse complement strand
TGATCCGGCCCCGGAGGGTGATCGTGCTGCTGGGCAAGACGCAAACATCGGCGATTTCCGGAACGAGGCGGATCCGGGTCCTGATCGCCTCGGGCGATCCGGAGCGGATCATGCTCGTCCGTGAGAGTCTTCATGCCTGGCCGGAGGCCATGGTCTGCCGCGTCGCTGTGAACCGCGGCGACGCCGTGAACCAGTTCGAAAGCCATGCTCCGCACATTCTCTGTTGGGACGTGCACCTGGGCGCGGAGCTTCCGGCAACCGCCCGAGGGATCTCCACCCTTCTTCTTGGTGACGAGGCCTGCACACTTCCCGAAGAGCGCCCGTGGGGGATGGCGCTTCCGGATGCGTACCTCGCTGGCCTGCAACGAGCGATCAATCGCGAGTACGAGCTGCGCCGGTGCCTCGTGCAGCTGCGGGACGCCCACGGCAGCGAGACGCATAGTCGCCTGCTGTTGAACCGCGCAACCGACGGCATCGTCGTGCTCGATGGCGCTCACAACGTGCTGTTCATCAACCCCGCCGCGTGCGCCATGTTCAGCGTCGACTGTGAAGAGATGGTCGGCGAACCGTTCGAGCGTCCGGTTCCCGAAGAGGGCAACCCCGCGCGCTACCAGGTGGACCTCCCCGACCGACCGCCCTCCCATCTAGTGGCTACGTCCATCGTCTCGATCTGGGATGGTTGCGAAGCCACGATCATTCAGTTGCAACCCGCGCTACGACCGAGCGTGCCGCCGAGTATTCCGCGCCATATGGTGGCCCCAGGGGTTGCCGAGGACCGCCTGCGCACCGTGGGCCGCCTGGCAGCCGGCCTTGCCCACGAAGTGAACAATCCGCTCACCTTCGTCCTGGCAAACCTCGAAAGCCTCCGCGAGTCGCACCAAGTGATTCGTCGCTTCATCCGGACCCTGCGCGTCGATCTGTCCACGAGGGAGGCCATCACACCGCAGTCCTTCGAGCGGATCGCAGCGGACGCGAACCTGCAGGAGGTGCTCGATGACGCCGCCGACATGCTCACCGATTGTCACAAGGGCATGCACCGAATCCAAGACATCGCTCGTAGCCTCGGCACATTCTCTCGCGCCGACGACGCCCGGGCAGAGATGATCGACATCACCCGCATCGTCGATGACGCCTGCGCGATGGTCTTCAACCAGATTCGCTACCGAGCTCGCCTCGTGAAGCGCTTTGAGCCGACCCCGATGATCGCTGCCTTTCCGGGCCGTATCGCACAGGCGTTGGTCAACCTGCTGACCAACGCGGCCGATGCCATCGACGGCGGCGCGTACGACAAGCACCGGATCGTCGTTTCCACACGCATGAAGGGCGACGAAGTGGTGGTTGCGGTCACGGACACGGGCGCGGGAATCCATGAGGACGACCGGGCGCGGATTTTCACGCCTGGCTTTACCACCAAAGCCCACGAGGGCGGGATGGGCTTGGGTCTGACCGCCTGCATCCGCGTGGCCAAGGCGCATGGCGGGAGGCTCGAAGTGCACCACCTCGCGGACGGAGGAACCCGCTTCGAGCTGATCCTTCCCACGGACACGGGCTTGCCGGCTGTCGAGCCACGCCGCGAAAGCCGCCCGATCTCGGAGGCTCCGCTGCAGCGAGCGCGGATTCTAGTCATCGACGACGACGCGATGGTTCTGGCCGCTCTCCATAGGCGCCTGCGACGCCGGTACGACACCGTCACCGTGCTCGGTGGTGTCGAAGCGCTTGCCCGGCTTGCCGAGGACCCGCAGTTCGACTCGATCGTCTGTGACTTGATGATGCCGGAGGTGGACGGCAAGTCGTTCTACGACTCGGTCAAGAGAGACCACCCGCAGCTCGCCGATCGGATTGTGTTCATGAGCGGCGGGGCGTTCACCTCTCGACTCCGAAGGTTCGCCGCCGCGGTGCCCAACCCCGTGTTGGAGAAGCCCGTGAGCCGCGAGGATCTCGAGTCGATGCTGTCGGCTCGCCGCCCCGAGCGCGAACGACCTTCAGTCGTCCCTGAGGCCTAGCTCCTTCATCTTGTTCTGCAGGCTCTTGCGCGAGATCTTGAGAAGCCGCGCGGTGTGCGTCACGTTGCCGCCCGTCTGATGCAGAGCGCGCCGGATGAACTCTCGTTCGAGCTTGAGAGTCGCTTCCCTCACCGCTTCTTTGAGCCCGGTCTCACCCGGGGTTGGCCCAATCCCACCAACGAGGCCCGGCTCGAGATCCCCGTCCGAGTCCCGAACCTCGGCCGGCAAATGCTGCGCGCCGACCTCTCCGTCTTCGGCGAAGATAATACAGCGCTCGACCACGTTTTCGAGCTCTCGGATGTTCCCGGGCCATCCATACCGAAATAGCTGCCGCATCGCCGCCTCCTCGAAACCCGTCGTCGAACGGTCGAGCTTGGTGTTGAACTTCTGCACGAAGTGCTCGAGCAAGAGTGGGATGTCGCTGGGGCGCTCCCGCAGGGGCGGTAGATGCACATGAACGACGTTCAGGCGGTAGTAGAGGTCCTCACGAAACCGGCCGTTTGCGATGCTCTCTTTGAGGTCTCGGTTCGTGGCGGCGACGAGGCGGATGTCGACCGTGATGGTCTTGATGCCGCCCACGCGCTCGAACTGTTTCTCTTGGAGCGCGCGCAGCAGCTTCACTTGCATGCTGACGGGGATCTCCGCGATCTCGTCGAGGAACAGGGTTCCGGTGTGCGCCAGCTCGAAGCGCCCCGGCTTACTCGTCACGGCGCCGGTGAAAGCGCCCCTCTCGTAGCCGAAGAGCTCGCTCTCGAGAAGGTCCGGCGGGATCGCGGCGCAATTCACGCTGACGAACGGCTTGTCTTTGCGGGAGCTGTTCTCATGCAGGGCGCGTGCGATCAGCTCCTTGCCTGTCCCGCTTTCGCCCGTGATGAGGACGGTGCTCGGGGTATCGGCCACCTTTTCGATGACGTCGTAGACGCCGTGCATCGGCTCCGATTGGCCGATGATTCGGTAGCGTCCGCGTTGGCTCGGGTCGCCGCTCACGTGCTTCTGGGAGAGCTCCCGGGTGCGCGCCGCCTTGCCGACGACGGTCCGGAACTCCGCCTGGTCGAACGGTTTGGTGACGTAGTCGAACGCTCCAAGCTTGAGTGCCTCCACTGCGGTGTCGACCGACCCGTGCGCGGTGATCATGATCACCGGCACGTTCGGGAAGTGCTCGCTGACGGACTTGAGCACCTGCATGCCGTCGAGCTTCGGCATGCGCAGGTCGGTGATCAGGACATCGATGTGATGCTCCGCCATGGCCTCGAGCACCGCAGCGCCGTCGGCAACGCAATGCACCTCGTACCCGTCGTGCTGCAGTTGTGCCTTCAGGACTCGGCGCAGGTTGTCCTCGTCGTCGGCGACGAGAATCTGTTTGTTTTCAGCCACAGCCCGGAGTGTAGTGCAGCCCAGTCAGCTGTACAGACGCTTCGCGTCGCCGCTCAGCTTGCCGCGGCCAAGCGGTGCTCGGCTGCCCGGATTACGGTCGCGCGCTTCTTCCCCGCCCGCTCGTAATCGAGCACCGCGGTCGTCTGCGGTGTGGACAAGCGGTGCACGCGGCTCACCACGTCCTTGGCGGTCAGCTGGTCGTAGTTGCGTAGCGGGCTCTGGCCCTTCGTCGTCGTGGGGCTTGCGGCTTTGGGCTTGCTAGTCGCCTTACGGGCGGCCGGCTTCGGCCCTCGGTCCAGCCGCTCGTCCACTCGGCGCTGTGCTCCCTCGAGCAGATCGTGCGTCGACTGGAGGACGGTCGTTTCGACGGTCCCCAGCTTCAGGGCTTCTCGGGCGCCCAGCGCTTGGCTCTCCGCCTGCTCTAGCCGCTGTTCGAACGCGGCCACATAGGCATCGCGTGTCTTCAGCACGAGCGCTTGCCACTCAAAGGCCTCCTTGCGTAGGGCCTTCTGAAACCCCGCGGCCGACCGGCTGGCGGTGCCGGTGAGCTTGGTGCTCGCGGCCCTCATGTCCTTGGCGAAAGCGACGCTGGCATCCTGCGTCTCCTCGAAAAAAGTCTCGCCCGCAGTCCGCGTTTGCTGAAACCAGAGCGTCCCTTGCTTCTGAAGTCGGGTTCCGCTCCGACGAAGTGGGTTATTGCGAGTCATGTCCTTATCCTCCTTGGATGACGCAGCGCGTTACCCATAGCCACGATAGCTACGAACGAGGCGGCGTCAAGACCGCCATGAAACCATGAACCTTTTCACCAATTGGATTAGACTTTAGGGCTAATGGCCGTCCCCTTGCGAACCCTCGTTGTCGACGACTCGAGCTCCATGCGGGCCCTGCTGCGCGAGCTGTTGCGTGAGCGAGATTACCAGGTGACCACCGTTGCCACTGCAGAGGAGGCGATCCGGGCTCACCGCGAGCAGCATTTTCAACTGATGCTGGTCGACTGGACACTGCCAGGGATGTCGGGCCTCGACCTGTGCCGACTGGTTCGCAGCGGGCCGGGTGGTGAGGATGTGGTGCTCCTGGTGATCACCGGTCGCAATCGGCCGGACGATCTCAACGCCGTCCTCGACGCAGGCGCTTCGGACTATCTCTCGAAACCCATCGACCCGGAGATTCTAGGGACCCGGCTTCTGATCGCCGAACGGACCATCGAAGAGGCGAGCCGCCGCGGTATGGAGCGCGATGACATGGAGTCGCGGCTTGCTTTCGCGGATCGAATGGCTTCGGTTGGCACGTTGGCCGCCGGCGTCGCGCACGAGCTCAACAACCCATTGATGTACGTGCTCTCGAACTTGCACATCACGCGCGAGGAGATCGATTCGTGCGACGAGGCCACGTGGCGAGAGCACGCGAGGCAGCAGCTGGACGAGGCGATTCACGGGGCCGTTCGCATGCAGAACATCGTTCGCGACCTCAAGACGTTCTCCCGCGTCGACGACGAGCAGCGGGGCGACGTCGATGTACAGAGCGTTCTCGAATCGTCGATCAACATTTGCTGGAACGAGGTGCGGCACCGGGCGACCCTCGAACGGGATTTCGGGGCGACTCCACCCGTGGATGCCAACGAGTCCCGGCTCGGGCAAGTGTTTCTGAATCTTCTGATCAACGCCGCCCAAGCGATGCCGGCGCGCGGGGTCAGTGCCAATCGCATCACGGTGCGGACCTACACCGACGCGAAGGGTTGGGCGGTGATCGAGGTCATCGACAACGGGACGGGCATCGAGCCAGGTCGCATGAGCCGGGTCTTCGAGCCGTTCTTCACGACCAAAGGCGTCTCGGAGGGGACAGGTCTTGGCTTGTCGATCTGTCGAAACATCGTCCGCGACGCGGGCGGCACCATCGAGGTTCGAAGCGAGCTCGATCGTGGCGCCACGTTCGTGGTGCGGTTGCCGGCGTCCACGCGCGAAGCTTCTGTGGACACGCCACTGGCGCCTCCGACTGCCACCCCCGGAGCCCGCGCATGCGTCATCGTCGTCGACGACGAACCGTTGGTGGGTCGCTCGATCCGGCGAGCCCTCCGAGGTCACGAGGTGGAGGTCTTTACGAGCGGCCAGGAGGCGATCACGCGTCTGTGCTCCGACGCGCCGTTCGACGTCGTGTTTTGCGATCTGATGATGCCCCAGGTGAGCGGCATGGAGGTGTTCAGGCGGGTTTGCGAGCAGTGCCCGGACGTCGCCTCGCGGTTCGTATTCATGACCGGTGGCGCTTTCACTCAGCCGGCGCGGGAGTTCTTGGAGCGAACTCCTTTGCTCTGCCTCGAGAAGCCCTTCGAGCTTCGTCAAATCCGCGACTTGGTCACGGAGCGCGCCGAGCCCGTCGACTGACTTGCGGTGACCACGCAGTTGCGGCCGCGATCCTTGGCTTCGTAGAGGGCGCTGTCTGCACGGGCTAGCAAATCGGCGCCCGTCTCGTCGGAACGGAGCGCGGCCACACCAACGCTGACGGTCAACATGCCGTCGGGCTGACCGTCGCCACCTGGAAACTCGGTGTGCTCCACCATGGAGCGAAGTTTCTCGGCAACTCCGCCAGCTTCGCTGAGGTTGGTCCGTGGAAGAAGGACGACGAACTCTTCGCCACCGATCCGCGCAATGGTATCGATGCGGCGGAGGTTCCGAGACATGAGCCCGGCGAGCTTGCGCAGAGACGCGTCCCCTGTCGGGTGGCCATGCCGGTCGTTGAGTGCCTTGAAATAGTCGATGTCGATCGCGAGGATGCTCACCGCCTGGCCGAATCGCTCGGCACGATGAAGCTCGTCTTCCAACCGGATGCGAAGCAGGCGCCGGTTGCCGAGGCCGGTGAGGTCGTCGTGTTGGGAGCCACGTCGAAGCTCGTCAAACAGCTGCGTGTGGCGGATCGCAAGCCCCAGCTGGTCTGAGATCGCTCCGAGGAGCCCTGTCTCGAGCTCGGAGAAAGCGCTGGTCTGCTCGCGCGTCGCGGCCATCACGCCAGTCGTCTTCCCGTGGTGAACCACCGGGAGAATCGCCATGGAACCGCTTTGCGGAATCGGCTCCCACAGCGGTTTCCCGTCGAGTTTGGCGAGGTCGTCAATCATGACGGGCTCGCCAGACTGGGCTACCTTGCCGAGGTCGTCCTCGTCGAAAAGCACGATACGTTCGAGGAGCTCCCCTGGGTGTTTGAAACCGTACGCCGCTCGAAGCGTCAGCCGCCTGGTGTCGGCGTCGACCAGAAACAACATACACTCTCGGAGGTGCAGAGCTTTGCCCAGCCGCGTGGCGATGTCGCCCAGCACCGCGTCGAGCTCCTGCTCCGATGCGCTCGCGCGAACGATGTCGAACATCAGCGCACGTTCGCGCAGCCGCTGCTCCAGCTCAGCTGATTTCAAGCCGAGCGCCTTCTTCAGAACCAGTTCTTCGCGCGTGTGGCGAAGCTCCTGACCTTGTTCGATCATGCGGACTTCGAGCGAGGTGAGGTTCGCGAGCAAATCGTTGACGGCGCGACCGATCTCGCCGATCTCGTCGTCACCCAGATTGGGCAGACGTTGCAGGCTGCTCTCCTTGGCGTGCGCGTCGAGGAGTTGCACTACCCTTGCAACCCTGCGGCCTACCGAGAGCTCGACGTAGAACGCGGTGAGGAGCCCGGCGACTCCTGTTGCCACGGCTGTGACCCAAGCGAACAGCGGTAGCGCGACGTCGATGCCTCCCCACCGAAGGCCGAACCAACCCGCCACGGATAGCGCGAGAGACAGACCTGCGGCCTGCGCCCCGGCTTGCGTGGCGAGCCGTCGTCTCGACGTTACGGGCATGCCTTTACGCTACGCAGTACGCGCGTTCAGTGCAAGTGACCGACATTGCCTCTCATGACGAACGCCTCGTCCACCCTGGTGGCGATGGGTGGACTCGAACCACCGACCTAGCGCGTATGAAACGCCCGCTCTAACCGCCTGAGCTACATCGCCAGAGGGGCGCGAGTATAGGCATGTGCGCCTGCCGCGCAATGTGGGCGCGCGCGCAGCCGGAGGTCCGTGCTTGGCACCGCCGGTGGATTGGTTTATGGGCGGGTTCGTGTCTAGAACCTTCTGCCTCTACTCGCTCATCGGCCTGCTGGTGCTCGCGATTCCAGCCGCCACACTAGCTCAGTCCGGGGGCTGGGGTGAGCCGATCGCGGCGCCCACCGAACCCGAACCGTCCACAGAGCCCGACCCGGCGGAGCCCAACCCCGACTGGTCTGATCCGCCGCCGACGGAGTACGAGCAGCGGTCCCCGACGAATCCCGATTGGGTCGAAGAGACCGAGGCGCCACCCGTGGGCACCCTCAAGCCGAACGCATCCGCGCACTACGATCCGCGATACGCCAACCGCAACCTGACGATGCCTCGCGGCATGATGCGAGGCACCTTCGATACGGTCGTTGGCCGCCGGACAGAAGAAACCCGGGGCCCCGGGGAACCGATCGGCCCGACCGGCACCATCTCTACGATGAATTTCGGGGTCGGCATTACGCTCGCCGACGACTTCGAGATCGGTTTTTCTCGGTATCGCATGGGGTCCTTTCCGGGCGTCAGTGTCTTTCCCAGCTTCGGCTTTGGCGGCGAGGGGCTCATCACGTTCAGCATGTCGCCCGAGGCAAAGTTCGGAGACATCCCTTTCTACGCGCGGTTCGAGGCCTTCGAGAGCGACGTCGTGAAGCTCGGCTTCGACGCCGTGTTCCGAATCCCCATACGGAATGAGTTCGGCTTCCTCGGCGGCATTCCGCTCCGTTTCATCGCCAACGAGCAGTTCGCGTTCGACACGGGGATGGAGTTCGTCATCGACAGCAATCCGACCGGCCCGTCGGTTTGGTCGCTCAACATTCCGTTCAACTTCATTGCGAACGCGACCGATCGGTTCTTCGTGAAGCTGCACAGCGGCATGAACATGTTCGACCTCAGTCAGACGGTTCGAACCATCACGTCGGGCTTGGTGCAGGGTCCGTTCTACTTCATTCCATTAGGTTTCGGCGCGGGCTACACCGTGGAGGCCGGCACGACGATGATGGACATCTTCGCGAGCTTTCGCTTTCCGACATTTTATGGTTTCACGACCCGCGGCTCCAATCTGAATGCGGAGACGTGGCAGGTCACCATCGGACTGAACCTCTATTCTCCGGTGCTGTTCAAGGGTAGCGCGCTCTGATGATCTACGAGCTCGGGAAGCGGCGTGTTCGAATCGAAGGAGAGGTGTTCGTTGCCGACTCAGCGGACGTGATCGGATCTGTCGTCCTCAGGGACAAGTCGAGTGTGTGGTTCAACGCGGTCGTGCGGGGCGACACCGACGAGATCATCATCGGCGAAGAGACAAACATTCAAGACGGCGCCGTCTTGCATACCGACCCGGGCATTCGTCTGGTTCTCGGCCGCGGCGTCACGGTGGGCCACCACGCGACGGTTCACGGGTGCGAGGTCGGCGACTACAGCTTGATCGGCATCAATGCAGTGGTTCTCAACGACGTGAAGATCGGCAAGTATTGCACCATCGGCGCCAACGCCTTGGTGACGCAGGGGAAGGAAATTCCGGACTATTCCGTGGTTCTAGGCTCACCTGGCAAGGTGGTCCGCCTTGCTGACCCAAGCGAAGCGAAGAGCTTCGAGAGGAGCGCCGCGGGCTACGTCAGTCGCGCACGCGAGTACCTCGAGGCGCTCCACGCCGACATCCGTTTTTCGTGATCTCAGATCCGATCGAGCAGCGCACGCTCGCCGAGCTCTGCGCACAGCGCCTGCAGAGCAGGCCGATCCGGTCCCGTCCAGCGAAGGTCGTCTAGCGACTCATCGATCCCTGCGTCGGTTCGCAAGGTGGCCAGCGTTCGATACAGCATCGCGTCGTCGCGCTGTTCACGGAGGTTGTGTGCAAGCGTCGCGCCACCACGAACCTGCACGCCCCAGCGTGCGTGGTCGTCCGGAATGCTCTCGAGGTGCAGGAACTTGGCGAGCACCGTCGACGCGCTCTTCGCCCCCCATCGCGCGATGCCCGGGATCCCGTCCGCTGCGTCGCCCACGAGCGCCAAGTAGTCGGGAATCGACTCCGGTGACACACCGAACTTCTCGCGTACGCCATCTTCGTCGAGCACGATCTCCCTGCGTCGGTCGAGAGTCACGACGTCGTTGCCGCGGACACACTGACAGAGGTCTTTGTCCGGAGAGCAAATCACGACTTGCTCGACCGCGGGCGCGTCGCGAAACTTCGCGGCGGCCCCGGCGAGCGCATCGTCGGCTTCGAGGTCGATCATCGGCCAGGTCACCATGCCGAGGGCTTGGCTCGCGCGCTCCACCAATGGGAACTGATCGAAGAGCCCGGGCTCTAGCCCCTCACCCGTCTTGTAGCCATCGAAGAGGTCGTTGCGGAACGATTCGACGACATGGTCGAACGCGCAGCCGACATGCGTCACCTCGTCGCCCCGCAGCATCGCGGCCATCGACCGCAAGAAGCCACGGGTCGCGCCCACCTCTTGCCCGCTCGGCGACTTCGCACCGGGCGCCCCAAACCACGATCGAAAGAGCTCGTACGTTCCGTCGATGAGGTGCACCTTCATCGCCCCGTTCTTATCGCACTTCGTCCGGGCGGCACGGCGCAGGCGCAGAAGGACTCGCATTACGCGGACTTGTGGAACGATCTTGAGAGCGTCACAGAGGGCGGGCGGTGCCCATCGTTGGGTGCACGGCACCACTCCGTGTCGGATAACCACACCTACGACACCCCAAATATTGCGTATTTCTTGAGGGCATACCCCAACATCTAGTAGGATAGGCGAACTAGCTATACATGAGGTGTCATGTGGTGCGACTCGACAGGATGTCTTCTATGACGCAGTGCGAAATGACAAAAAAAGACCTCGAGGGCTCCTCTCAACTCGTCGAAATCACGAGCGAAAGAAAGAAAGCAATTCGGGCCGATCGTTTCTGCTTGACTGGCCCGGCTCAGCGGAGCTACTTCGCAGGTCCGCCCCCAAGCGGTTGTGGTGGTAGCGAGGTTACCAACGCAATCCCTTGTGGGACGATGGTGGATAATCGGTGCTCTGCCTGGGGATGGGTGGTGGATTTACCTGGATGGTGAGTTGCGTCCGGTTGGAGGTATGCTGTGGCATTGGATACTAGGGGAATGACGAGCAATTTAGAGATCGACGGCGCCCGCAGGGCCGAGGTTTCTCAGCAGGCGGGTGGCCTGGCCATGGACCGCAGGCTCACGCAGCCCAACGAGGAGCCGCTCGAGGAGGTCGAATACGTTCTCCGAGACAGCCAAATCACCAACTCAGACGGCTCGGTGGTGTTCGAGCTCAAGGGAGCACAGGTCCCCGAGGGTTGGAGTCAGCTCGCGACCGACATCGCGGTTTCCAAGTACTTCCGCAGGGCCGGCATCGACGGCGACAAGGACAAAGGCGAGCGCAGCGTTCGCCAGTTGGTCTATCGTGTGGCTCACTCGCTTCGCGAGGCGGGCGAGAAGTTCGGTGGATACTTCGCCGACAAGGACGCCGCTGACACCTTCGAGGCCGAGCTCTCGCATCTCCTCATCCATCAGAAGGCAGCCTTCAACTCTCCCGTTTGGTTCAACTGCGGGCTCTACCAGCGTTACGGCATCGAAGGGTCGGGCGGCAATTACGCCTGGGACCCCGAACAAGACATCATGTTCGAGACCAAGACGGCGTACGAGAACCCACAGTGCTCCGCCTGCTTCATTCAGGCCGTCGACGACGACCTGATGGGGATCTACGAGCTGATCAAGAACGAAGCGCGTCTCTTCAAGTATGGCTCCGGCACCGGCACCAACTTCTCGAAGATCCGTGGCAGGCAGGAAAAGCTGTCGGGCGGCGGAACCTCGAGCGGTCTGATGAGCTTCCTCGAGGTGCTCGATCGCGCGGCGGGCGCCACCAAGTCGGGAGGAACCACGCGCCGCGCCGCCAAGATGGTCTGCCTCGACATGGACCACCCGGAGATCATCGACTTTATCGAGTGGAAAGCTCGCGAGGAGAAGAAGGCCCAGGCCCTCATCGCGGCCGGCTACGAGGCCGACTTCAATGGCGATGCCTACCACACGGTGTCGGGCCAGAACTCGAACAACTCGCTTCGTGTGACCGACGAGTTCATGAACGCTGTGGAGACCGACGGCGAGTGGAAGACGACACTGCGCACGACCGGTGAAGTGTGCGACACGTACCAGGCACGCGATGTCTGGCACAAAGTCGCCCAGGCCGCATGGCGCTGCGCCGATCCGGGCCTCCAATACGACACCACCATCAACGATTGGCACACCTGCCCGAACACCGACCGCATCAACGCGTCGAACCCGTGCTCGGAGTACATGTTCCTAGACAACTCGGCGTGTAACCTTTCGTCGATCAATCTCTCGAAGTTCCTCGACGAGGAGGGCCGTTTCGACATCGAAGGGTACCGTCAGGCGATTCGCATCCTGATCATCGCGATGGACATCGCAGTCGACTACGCGAGCTACCCGACACGGGCCATCGCGAAGAACAGCCACAATTTCAGGCCTCTGGGGCTTGGCTACGCGAACCTCGGCACACTGCTGATGCAACTCGGGATTCCCTACGACAGCGACGAAGGAAGGACGATCTGTGCGGCGCTGACCTCGATACTCTGTGGGCACGCGTACGCGACCTCTTCGGAAATCGCAGCAAGCAAGGGCCCGTTCGCGGGCTTCCAGCGCAACCGTCAGCCGATGCTCCGTGTGATGGGAAAGCACCGCGATGCGGCCTATCGGATCAACGAGGCTGGTGGTCCCGGGATGACCGACCAGGACCCGACCGCTTGTCCGCCAGAGCTCATTCAGGCCGCGCACGAAGACTGGGACTTGGCCTGCAAGCTCGGCGAGATGTACGGCTACCGCAACTCCCAGACGACCGTGCTCGCCCCGACCGGAACCATTGGGCTTCTCATGGACTGCGACACGACCGGCATCGAACCAGACTTCGCGCTGGTGAAGTTCAAGAAGCTTGCGGGTGGCGGGTACTTCAAGATCGTCAACCAGAGCGTGCCCAATGCGCTCGAGAAGCTTGGTTACACCGACGCGCAAGTCGCCGACATCGTCTCCTACGTGACCGGCACCAACACCTTCACCGGGGCGCCGCACTGCGGCCGAAAAGCGCTGCTCGAAAATGGGCTCACGGAGCGCGAGATCGAAAAAGCCGAAGAGGCACTTCGGGGCGTGTTCGATGTTGGCTTCGCGTTGGCGCCATGGGTCATCGGAACCGAGGCGTACGAGCGGCTCGATATCGCAGCTGAGGTATACAACAAGCCGGGCTTCCACCTGCTTCGCCACCTGGGTCACACCGACAAAGAGATTGGCGAGATCAACGACGTCGTCATCGGCCGCATGACGGTCGAAGGCGCTCCGCACCTTCGGGCCGAGCACCTTCCCGTGTTCGACTGCGCCAACCGCTGCGGCAAGGTCGGCGAGCGATTCATCGAGCCGATGGCACACGTCCACATGATGGCGGCCGCGCAACCATTTCTCTCGGGCGCCATCTCCAAGACGGTGAACCTCCCGAACGAATCGACCATCGAAGACGTCGAGGAGATCTACAAAGAGGGCTGGAAGCTCGGTCTCAAGGCGGTTGCGCTCTACCGAGATGGCTCGAAGTCCTCACAGCCGCTCAACGCCAAGGGCGAAACCAAGGGCGGCGCTCAGGAAGAATCTCAAGAAGAGAGCAAAGCCAAGGCACCAGCCCAGGTGGTTGCGGCACCGCTGCAGGAGTGGGTCACGCCACCTCCGACCCGACGCCACCGCCTTCCGAAGAAGCGCAAGGGCTTCACCCAGGAGGCGCGCGTTGGCGGGCACAAGGTCTTCCTTCGCACGGGCGAATATGAGGATGGCTCGATCGGCGAGATCTTCGTCGACATGCACAAAGAGGGCGCGGCGTTCCGCTCCTTGATGAACTGCTTCGCGATCAGTGTGTCGATGGGCCTCCAGCACGGCGTTCCGCTCGACGCGTACGTCCGGCAGTTCACCTTCACGCGCTTCGAGCCGCAGGGCATCGTCGAGGGCCACCCGAACATCAAGTTCTCCACTTCGATCATCGACTACGTCTTCCGCGTCCTCGGCGTCGACTACCTCAAGCAGTACGACTTCGCGCAGGTGCCGCCAAAGGAGGAGCAGGAAGAGCTCCAAAACCCGACCGACGTCGCCGCGGTGCAGCGCATCGAGGGTGCGCAGTCGAGTGAACCACCACCGGCCATCGAGCCAGCCGAGCAGGTCACGTTCGGTTTCGACGACGGAGCGCCACAGGCCAATGCGCTCGACCAACAGCTCAGCGAGATGATGGGCGACGCCCCCATGTGCGACAAGTGCGGCCACATCACGGTCCGCAATGGCGCCTGTTACCGCTGCCTAAACTGCGGCAACTCCATGGGCTGCAGCTGACGGGGCGATCCGCCGCCATCTGCCGGCTTACGTCCTCGAGCCTTCGCTGCGAAATACTAGCGTATTCCTCGCTACGGCTCTGCGGGCGCGCTCGGCAGCTGACGGCGCCTCACCCCGTCAGCAGTAGCGGGAGCTAAAGTGGGGACACGCAGGGTGGCTAAAAAGCCCCTGATTTCCGTTGGTTGAGAGGCACACCGCGACAATGCGGGACGCGTGGTTGGGCATGCCCGTTTTGCACGGTTTCATTGCGGGTGCGTTTTGAAGAACTGGGGGTTTTGGCGTTTGTAGGCCTCGAAGGTGCCGGGTGGGTCTGCTGCGGTGATTTCTGATGGGGTCTCTGTCGGTTGCCCTTCTTGGGTGACGAGGCCTGCGGCGTTTCTTGCGCCTTCCACGAGCGGTATCGTGAGCATGGGGTCGCCCATGATGACGACCCCGAGGTACCAGCGGTCGTCGTGCTTGCCGACTTCGTTGTACCAACGCCGAAACGACTCGCCCCACGACGTGCCCTTGCCGAGCTCGCCATGGAACACACTGGCGTCGGTCATGCCGCCCTTCCTCGTGTTCCCGACGGTGGCCAGCCCGTAGTCGGTCTGCACCGTGAACGCCATCCCGAGGTTGGGCTCGGTGAATCTAGAGGCGTGGCAGTTGTACATATTCGCGAACGAGACCTTCAAGTTGTAGCTCGGCTCAAAGGGGCCCAAGCCGATCTGCGTTCGGTTGAGCAGCGAGCGCTCCCACCGCAGGCACTCGGGCGGCTGATCCGCGTCCCAATCCGTGCAGGTGTAGAAGTAGAGGTTCCGGACGGTGGAATGCGTGAGGTGATGGAGCAGTTCTGCGCCATTCACCGTCAACTCATCGACATATCGCTGCTGCGTCGTGTCGCTTGGGTCCGTGAGCACCTCGACGTCCGTGTACAGGGTCTCGAGGCCCGTGGGCTTGACCATGTGCACAAAATCATCGTCCGCGAAGAGTAAGGCCGAGCGGTTTACGAGGGCGCCCTCGGTTCGGTACTCGTGAAGCCGCTCGAAGTACCGTCGCAGGAAGTACGGCCCGCAGCACTCAACGTCGCCGAGCTCGTATTCCTGCCACGGTTGCGCCTGAAGCCGAGAGGGGCATCGCAGCACGCATTGCTCACTGGCGTAGAGCTCTTGGCCGGGGTCGTAGCTCTCGGGGCATTCTGGATAGAGCTCACTTTTCCCGCATTTTACTGGATCAGACACGATCTGCAGTCGCGACACGAAGATCTCGAGATTCAGGTCGCCATGGGAATCGTACAGCCCATCCCCGTCCGCATCGTCCCACTCGGCGGCTCGGTCTTGTAGGTACACGTCGGTGGGAAACTCCTCGTACTCGAACCACACACAGCGATTGATCCGGTCCCATGCGGTGCAGATGACCCGGTGCTCGTAGAACGCAGCGGGAAGATTTCCAACGAGGAGGGCGCCTTCGATGCCGTAGCGATCGACCTGATCGAACAAGAGGGCCTTGAGCTCCTGGATCGTCCCCGGCTTCCACGACTCTACCCGAGCCCTCGCGCCCTCGCGCCTCAGATCATCGACATAGGTATCGAGGCTCGATGCGAGGGTCCCGGACAACGCCTGTTCGACCACCACGACGAGGTCATGATCGCAGTCCTCCGGACAGGTTGTGAGATTCTCTTCTGGCGCGCAGATTCCATCGGGACAAACGGCCTCGCCAGCGTCGGTGCCAGCGTCGGTGCCAGCGTCAGTGCCCGCGTCGGTGCTCCAGGTTCCACCTGCACCACCCCATCCGTTGGGACCCGGGTCCCAAAGAAGTCCCTCGATGCAGCGCAGAAAACCGAGCACCACGATCAGCACAACAACCGTACCGATGATCTTTTCGCGTTTCATGATGAGTCCTCAGCGCCCTCCGCATTGGTTCACGTCATTGTCCTCGGATGGGAGAGAAATAGATGTCTTGTCGATCTCCGGGGCCCGAGATCGCGAAGGCCGTGAAGAAGTCGCTGCCGAGCGAAGTGAGGCCCATGTAGTCGCCCAGGAACAGGCCTCGCGGACTTGGGTTTGCCTGCAAGATGTCGAACGATGTGCTCGTGACTCGAACCGGGTCCGCCCAGCTCGCACGATCCGTGCAGTCGACGAAACCGGGGTGGCAATGAATGAACCAGTAGTCCGTGAGGGACGGAGGCATGTCCGGCGTGTCGTTCTCGAAGTTGTAGTAGGTGACCCCGATCGTCCCGTCGTCTGAGATCTCGACGGACGGGACGAAGGCCTGGTTCAGTACCTCGATGGTGCTCTCCGGTGTTTGGTCGATGCGAACTGGCTCGGTCCAGGTCCGGCCTCCGTCGTCCGATTGCGCAAAGGCAATTTGGCCGTCGCCGACGATGCCTTCAGCGAACAGCTGTTCCCAGACCGCCACCAAGTGTCCGGTCGTCCGATCGACCGCGACATCAAACAGGTTGCTCGCACTGCGGATCGGCATCTCTCCGTCTGGCGTGCGCGGGACGACTTGTCGCAAGGTCGCGACGAGGATCGGCTCTTCGGGCCAAGATACACCGCCATCCTCGGACCGCATGACGTAGAATGAGCGAGGCGTTGCCAAGGCGAATGCGGTCTGTCTGAAGAAGGCCAACACCGCGCCCTGTGGCAGCACAACGGTCTGAAAGCCGATCCCAGTCGGCTGGTCGCGAAACAACGCCTGCGGTTCGG
>CBDURI010000028.1:0-16581 GCA_965369435.1 uncultured bacterium | reverse complement strand
CGCAAGCTTGCGCAGCATGCGGCCAGCACGACGTCGTTTACCGTCGTTCCAAAGGCGCGCTTGATCGCCTTCACATCTTCGAACGAGACATCCACGAGCGCGACCGAGCGGTTGGGTGTGAGGGCTCCGTTGAACGGAGTCGCCGGCGCCTCGAATAGGGGCGGCTTCTCCGCAGCCTTTCTCCGTGCAGGCTGGGCGGGCTGGGAGCTTCCCTTGCCTCGGACCGCCGACACCATCTTGGTGGCCGCGCTCACCGCACGCCGAGGCTTGCCTGCGAGAGTTCGAAGGGTATCGGCTGCCAGCCAGGGAATCGTGGGCTCGCGGTCGGCAACCCAGGGCTCGTCAGGGGGAGGCATCACTCGGCCCTCGGGGCTCGTGTCCATGAGCTCGCCGGCGATCGCTGCGCTTCGGCCGCCGTCCATCGCAGCGTGGTGGATCTTCATGACGAGCGCGAACTTGCCACCTTCGAGTCCTTCGACGAGCGCAACGTTCCACAAGGGCCTGTCGCGCTCGAGACACTTGCCTGCAAACTCGCCGACAAACTCGCAAAGCTGCTGCATGCTCCCGGGAGACGGAAGCGAGGCGCGCACGAGGTGCTTGTCGAGATCGAACTCCGGGTCCTCGATCCAGTGAGGGTCGCCGATCAGCAATGGTCCCTGGACCATACGGCGCCGGAAGGGCGGGATGAGATGAATCCGTTCTGCGAACAACTTGCGAGCGAGCTCGAAAGGCACGCCTGCGTCGGGGACCTCTTTCGGCTCGAGGATCAGGACACCCATCGTGTGCATGGGCATCTCGGGCGTCTCCGCGTAGAGCATGGCGGCATCGAGATTCGACACACGGATCACAGTGCGCCCCCTTCTGGCAAGAACCCGAGGCCCATCATGAAGCGGGCCATCTCCGTCAGATACCTGCCGCGGTCGAGGTGGATGCTGTGGCTTCCGGGAAACCAATACATGCGGCAGCGTTGCCAATGGTCCCACAGCAGCCGCGAGTGCTTGGGCGGAGCCAGGCGGTCGCCCGCGCCGCCGACGATCATCAAGCGCTCGGGTGGCAACACCGGCTCGTAGGTCAGGGGGCAACTGACTGCAATCAGGCGCCGCGCGTCTACCGGGCTCAGGTTCGAGGCGGCCAGGGCGGCACGCATCAGCGCCCCCACCGGCTGCCACTCGAGAACCAAGTCCGCGACACTGATGATCGGCACGTTGGGAAGCGCGAAGGCTAACTTGTCTTCCACGCTGGCCAGCATCGACGAAATGAAGCCGCCGAGGCTCAACCCCGTCACGCCCACCTGCTCGACGCCTTGCTCGCGTTGAAGCCAGTTGAGGAGGATCCGGAAGTCGAACACCGATTGCGCGACGGCTTCGTTGAACCGAGATGTGCCCCCCGCGAAGAAACCATGCCCCGAGAACGGGGAGAAACGCGTTTGGCGTGGCCCGTGAAAGGGCAGCGTGAACAACGCGATGTCACAGCCCATCCGATAGAACCAGGGAAGCGCAAAGAACCACTCGTTGATCAGGTAGCCCTCGGCGGTGAACCCATGAATGGCAACCATCGTGGGTCGGGGACCGTCGCGGTGTCGAATCATACGCGCGTAGGCCACCCGGTTGGCGTCGTGGCGAAGGTAAGGCTCCTGTTGGTCGGGATGGACAGGCAAGAACGGGCTATCGAACCGCACCACCTCGCACACGCCGTCGTCGGGTTGGAAACGGGGAAACCATCGCCCTGGCTTGACGCGTACCTGCACCCGAGACGGAGGCTCGTGGAAGAAGCGTGTGGAATCGCCCGATTCTGCCATCTCGGCGTAGAGGCCGACGCTTTGCATGGACCGCCGAAGCTCGATGGGGTTGAAGCCGAACGGGATGGCCGTCGCGCTCACCATCGTGCCGAAGATCGCCCTCACAACGTGATCGAATGCGGCCGCGCCTCCGATCTGGAGACGGTCTCTACAGGCGAGATCGAATGTCTCTGGCCGTCGAGCGAAGTCGCCCTCGAGATGCTCCCACCAGTGTCCGCTCGGCATCAAAGGTGCCGATCGCTCGCAAGATTCGTGTACTATCCGAGACACCACCGCGGAGTCTTTCATGCGTCGAGCTTAGCTCAGTTGGGGCGGAGCAAAAGGCAGAACTGAGCTGGCGGGCGTCGCGGTCACATGAGATAAGGGGCTCTCTGCGAGGAGGAGACGTGTCGAAGACGATTGCCATTCTGACCAGTGGCGGTGATTCGCCGGGAATGAACGCTGCGATTCGCGCCGCGACGATGGTTGCGGCCGCCAAGGGGCATCGCGTGCTCGGCGTGCGCCAGGGCTACAAAGGCCTGCTCGAAGGTAAGTTCGTCCCGATCGCCGCGGACGAGGTCGCCGACATCCTACGGGAGGGCGGGACGATGCTGCACTCGGCCCGATGCAAGCGTTTTCATGACGTGGCGGAGAGGGACCACGCCCGCGACCTGTTGACGCAACAGGGGGTGGACGGGCTCATCGTCATTGGCGGGAACGGCTCGCTCGCTGGGCTCGCGCTCTTGAGTGACCCTGAAGAAGCCAAAGACTGGCCCGTTCGGTGTATTGGGATTCCG
This sequence comes from uncultured bacterium, assembly GCA_965369435.1. Classification (GTDB taxonomy): domain Bacteria; phylum Myxococcota_A; class Polyangia; order Polyangiales; family Houyiibacteriaceae; genus SG8-38. The sequence goes on along the minus strand of CBDURI010000028.1, from coordinate 14,007 downwards.
GCCTCCATCGACAACGACATCGCGCTGACTGGCTTGGCCATCGGCGTCGATACCGCCATGAACACGATCGTCGAAGCCTGTGACCGCATTGCGGATACGGCCAGCGCGCATGACCGAACGTTCATCATCGAAGTCATGGGGCGCGATTGTGGGTATCTCGCGATGACGTCGGCCATCGCATCGGGGGCCAACATGGTCCTGTTTCCCGAAGCCGAGCGGACTGAGGAAGAGTTGGTGAACGCCGTCGTGAAGAGCATTCTCACCGTGCGGGAACGTCATCGTGAGAACCAAAAAGTAGTCGCGATCAAGTCCGAAGGGGTGTCGACGACGACTGAACGTTTGAAATCGCTCGTGGACGCCAAGCTGAGCGAAGCGACCGGACAAGACCACGACGAGATCGAAACTCGTGTAACCGTTCTCGGGCATGTGGTTCGCGGCGGGCGCCCGACTGCATTCGATCGATTGCTCGGCAGCCGCCTTGGCAATGTCGCCGTGCGAGCGATCCTTGCAGGGGAGCATCGCAAGATGATCGCCTGGATGCCGCCGATGGATCTGCCCGAAGGCGTAGGGACTCGTTCCGCCGCCGATCCGTACTGCTACATCGTTGATCTGCCCGCGGCCCTAGCAGCGACCAAGCAGCTCTTGGAAGGCCAAAGCCCGTTGGCCCGCTGGAGGGCGACCGCCTTCGATGATCTCGAAGACGTCTTTCTGTTATAAAGAAAGAGTGGGTAGACTGTCTTGGCTTGGAGCTCTGGTAGGGGTCCTGGCGTTGCACCCCGGCGGGCCGCACGCCCAGGCACAGGACGCAACGGAGGTCGAGGGGATAAACGAACCCCCCCCCCAACAGGAAAATCCCCCCCCAGAGCCTCCCGCAGAGCAGCCCGCACCCGAACCTGAAAAGCCCGAGGAGCCGCTCGGTTATCTTCGTGTTGGCGGGGGGATCGGTTTTGGTTTCGGCTCGAACTTCATCTCGATCGGTATCTCACCCCAGGTGTCGTATATCTTCAAACGTATCGTCGAGCCGGGAGTCGCCCTTCGCTACCAATACACGAAGGACAGCCTTCCGGTGCGGGACATCACCTGGCACACCTACGGGGGTTCGCTCTTCGTTCGAGTCTTTCCGATCCAGCAGTTCTTCATCATCGTCGAGGGCGAGATCATCAATACGGGGTGGAAGCAAGCCGGCTTCAGCTCCGGCCGCAGAAACTACGGCAACCTGCTTCTCGGGGGCGGCTTCGTCATAGGCGTCGGTAAGGGCGCGTTCGTTGCCACGTCTCTCAAGATCCCCGTTTTTCGAAACGCCTTCTACCCAGAGGCCTTCCCGATTATCTCTATTGGTGGCGGCTACGCCTTCTAGCCAGGGGCGCCGTCGAAGAGATCTTGGAATCCGCTTGGCTCGTGTCGTCCGAAGACGATGGTCTCCAGAATGCCGATGCCCGTCTGGTCGCCCATTTTGGCACGCACGACGTTGTGGACGTGAATCGAACAGTACTCGTCGGGCTCGACCTCATCGAGCTTCCAGCTCTCGTAGCCGATGTCGAGCTCGTCGCGCCATACCGCGTGGCCCCACTCGGGATGCTGATAGCCGATACCCATCATCTGAAATCGGAAGAGTGGTTCGAGCTCGATTTCGAGCTTGGTCCCGTCCCGCTTCACGAAGCCGAGCGTCGCGCCCTCCGGCCACCGCGTGCCGATACGCCACCTAATGGTGTTCGTTCCGGACGCCATGGTTTCCTCGTCTGCTTCGAGAACGTCCTTCGGCACCTCTTCGCCGTCGCCATACGTCTTGACGATCGACGCCGAAAGCTCTTGCGCGTGCCCGTCGGGCATTTCGCGCGTGAGGAAATGGGTGCAGAAACCATCGAAGTGAATCGGAGACCAGATCCAGTACACCGCGGGGTCGGTGGTCAGTTTGCTGGGCGCCCCCTCTTCGTACTCTCCCACGGGGCGCATGCCCCAAGACTTGTCTCGGAAACCGATGACCTCGGTGCGTTTGACGTCGACACGCCGGCCCTTGATGGAGAAATACCCTTCCCAAGTGCCCGACTGCGTGAAGCGTTGGGTGTCCATGATCAAGCGGCTGCCGTCCCACATGACGTTCTTCGGCTCTTGCACCGGTGGCGCCTTAGCGTGGAACGTCAGGTTGCACTCGACCTCGGTCTCATTCGGATCGACGATCAGGCGGAGGACCCGCATGGGTTCGACGACCTCGACGCGCAGCGGACCGACCGAGCTGTCCATCGGGTTGTCGGGCACCCTTCGCGAGGCGTGAAACGAATGCTGGACCCCGTCGATGGCGACGCTGAAATGCGCATCCTGAACGAATCGGTTGGGATACCGCCCGAGGCCTGCCTCGAACAAGAACGTGCCCGCTTTGTCAAACCCGTTGAGCCAGTAGCGGTCGTACGCGTTGCGGTTGACGATGCCGCTTTGATTGATCGGCAAAGGGGCTTGATGGATCAGGTAGTCGTCGAAATCGGTGATCATGCTGAGCCCTCTTTCAGGAAAGCGTGACTCCACACTCGCGCAGGACCTCTTCGGTATCCGCACCGCGCTCTGTGGCGGGTGCTGGGTCCGCCGACTTGGTGCGCGAGAAACGCGGGGCAGCCACGGCATGCTTGATGCCGTCGATATCGACGAACGAGCGCCGCGCGACGTGATGCTCGTGTTCGAATGCCTCGGCAGCGGTCAGGACGGGGGCGAAGCACGCGTCGCTGTCCTCGAAGACCTCGCACCACTCGTCGCGCGTCTTTTTGCGAAAGAGCTCTTCGAGCGCCGGGCGCAGCTCACCCCACTTGGCTGGGTTCAAGTGATCGCCCGCGGCTGGTGCACTTCCTACGAGGTCGAGCTTCTCGATGAGCTCCTGGTAGAATTGCGGCTCGAGGGCGCCGATCGAGACGTACTTGCCGTCGCTCGTTTCGTAGACCTCATAAAAGGCGGCGCCCGAATCGAGCAGGTTCTCCCCACGCTTGTCGGACCAGAAGCCCTGCTGCATGCCGGCGTACACACTGGCCATCAACGCTGCGACACCATCGACCATGGCCGCATCGACAACCTGTCCCTTGCCGGACTTTTGCGTTTCGAGAAGGGCGGTGACCACGCCGAACGCCAGCAAGAGGCCGCCCCCTCCGAAGTCACCGATCAGATTCATCGGGATGGTGGGGCGCTCGCCCTTGCGGCCAATGCCGTGGAGCGCTCCGGCGAGTGCAATATAATTGATGTCGTGCCCCGCTCGCGGTGCGAGAGGTCCTTCTTGTCCCCAACCGGTCATTCGAGCGAACACGAGGCGTGGGTTCACTTCGAGACAAACATCGGGGCCAATCCCCAAGCGCTCCATGACTCCCGGTCGAAAGCCTTCGATCAGGGCATCGGCGGTCGCCACCAACTTGAGCAGCGCTTCCTTGTGCTCCGGCTTCTTGAGGTCGAGCGTGATGCTCTTCTTCCCACGACTCATCACGTCGAAGTTCGCCTGCAAGAAAGAGGGCTGAGGCCGGCCGACGCGAATCACTTCGGCCCCGAGGTCGGAGAGCAACATCCCTCCGAACGGGCAAGGACCGATACCCTCGATTTCAACGATTCGAATTCCCTCGAGTGGACCCATCTTCAAAGCTCCGTTAGTGCGCGACGCAAAGTAATAGAGGCGAGGTTCTCGTAGTCGAACTCGTTCTCCTCGTCGATGATTTCGATCTTCTTCATGTACTGAGCGATCCGCGCCATCTGCATCGAGAAGCGAGTCAGCGCCAGAATGAAGTAGTAGCCGAGGTTCGAGGCGTCGAGGCCGGTCGTCTCTTTCCAGCGCGCGACGGTTTGCTCGTGGCTCGGGATGCCAGCAAGGCGTTCGAGCTCGAGCCCCTCGGAGAAGCACCGATCGGACGCGAGCCACCAGGCCAGGTCCTGCACGGGGTCGCCGATTCGCGCCATCTCCCAGTCGATCACCGCCGCGACCTCGAGGTTGTCGAAGATCTCGTTTGCAAGCCGCGAGTCGCCCCAGCACAGCGCGGTCTGATTCTCTTTGGGCTTGTTGGCCTCGAGGTAGTCGAGCGCTTGGGCGATCACCGGGTGCCGATCGCGCGGCATGCCCCACTCGAAGTACTCCTGATAGTAGTGCAACTGCTGCTCGAGCGGCGTGGCGCCTCGCTTGGGCTCCAACAGAAACTCAAAACCCAGCGCCTTCCAGTCGAGCCGGTGCACCTTGCACATCGCTTCGAACCCGTTCCACCAGACGGTCGTTCGCTCCGCCTCGCAGAGATCGTCCGCGATCCAACCCTCGTCGTGCATGGGCGGATTGTCGCTCGGCACTTCGCCGGCGACGCGATCCATGATGTAGAAGGGCACGCCCAACACGGCCGAGTCCGGCTCGAACCAGCGAACGCGCGGTACCGGGACATCCGTCCCCTCGAGCTTTTGCAGAACGTTGCGTTGAAGGGCGATGTCGTAGCTGGGGAAGACGATGTACTCTTCCGGCTCGAGCCTTGCGACCAAGCCCTCGCGATGCTCCGCCCCCTCCTTCGTGTAGACGAGCTCGAAGAGCAGCGTGTCGCTCGAAAACCCCGTGCCGAGTGGGGCCTCCAGATCTTCGATGCGAATGTCGGCGGGTGGTACGGACAGCTTGGGGGCCAACCACGCGATCATCTGCGCGGCGGTCTTGTCCAGGTCCCTCTCGTCGTCTCCAAAACCCATCGTTCAGCCCATCCGCGTCTGACTCGCTGCGGGACCCTGCCATCTACGTCATTCCGCCGCGGGGGTCGAGTCCTGCTGGCCATCCGGAGCTCTGCCAACGCATGGAATCGCGCAAAGTTTGCGTACAAAGCTCCAAAGGAGCGGATGGCGCTTGCGGTCGTGGCGGGCCCATGTAGCATCCGGCTCATCGTTTGGAGACCGGGGTCTCTGAAAGGAGGTGACGATGCTGTCCAAGTCCGCCGCGCGCGCGTTCTTCTTGTCGGGAACGCTGCTTTTCAGTGCGGTTTTCATTTGGCTCACGGTCGACACGTTTCAACGGATTCCAGCTCAGACCAACGCGGGCGACCTGACCGAATCGGTCGTGCGCGGAAAGCACCTTTGGGAAGAGAACAATTGCATGGGGTGTCACACGCTCCTTGGTGAAGGCGCCTACTACGCCCCCGAGCTCACGCGCGTGTATGACCGGCGTGGGCCCGCGTTCATCGGACAGATGCTGAGGGACCCTGAGGCGGTCTACCCGGGGCAGCGCAGGATGGTGAAGTACGATTTCACCGACGAACAGGTCGCCGACATGGTCGCGTTCTTCGAATGGATCGGCCGCATGGACCTCAATGGATTTCCCCCCGAGCCGACGATCGGCATCGCGGCCGCATCGATTGCGATTCCGGGTGGCAAGCGTCCCCAGATCTTTTCCCAAGTATGCACTGCATGTCACTCGTTGGGTGGCATCGGCGGCACCATCGGGCCAGCGCTCGACGGGGTCGGTGACCGCTTCGATCGAGGATACCTCATGAGATGGATCGTCGATCCGCAGGCCGTGAAGCCCGGCACGAAGATGCCGCAGCTCGGGCTCACCGAAGAGCAACGCAACGAGGTTGTCATCTTTCTCTCCAAGCAACGTGAGGCGGGGCTATGAAGTACCAATCGCAAAAAGTCGCATACTGGTTTTTCGCGACGTGCATGCTCCTGCTGAGCTTGCAGATCATCTACGGTTTCATCATGGCGTTTGCGCACGTCGGCCTCGACGGGTTGCACCCGTGGATTCCCTTCAACGTTGCGCGCGCCACGCATACCAACCTGTTGATCGTGTGGATGCTGACGGGCTTCATGGGCGCGGCGTATTTCATCATTCCGGATGAATGCGAACGGCCGATCTACTGGCCGAGGCTTGCCTACGTGCAGTTGATCGCGCTGGTCGTCGTGAGTGTCACCGCGGTCATCGGCTTCCACTTCGGCTGGTGGGAGGGGCGGAAGTTCCTCGAGATTCCACGCCCGCTCGACTACCTCGTCGTCGTCGACGTTCTCCTTTTTGTCGCCAACATCGGCATGACGATTTGGAAGGCGCCCAAGATCACCACGACCTCGATAGTTCTCTTCTTCGGCCTGTTGATGGCCGCGGTCTTGTACCTGCCGGGAATGATCCCAACCGACCACCAGACGCACGACTCGTTCTGGCGCTGGTGGGTCGTTCACCTCTGGGTTGAGGGCGTGTGGGAGCTCATCATGGGTGGCATTCTCGCCTACCTGTTGATCCGGCTCACCGGCGTCGACCGCGAGCTCGTCGAGAAGTGGCTGTACGTCATCGTCGGCTTCACGTTTCTCTCGGGCATTCTCGGCACGGGCCACCACTACTACTTCATCGGCACGCCAAGCTACTGGCTGTGGATCGGCGGCATCTTCAGCGCCCTCGAGCCACTCGCGTTCCTCGGCATGGCGATCTACGGCCTTGCGCTCGCCAAGAAAGGCGGGCGTAACCATCCAAACCGGATCGCTCTGTTTTGGACGGTGGGTTGCTGCGTCATGGCGTTCGTTGGCGCGGGGCTCCTCGGCGCCGCGCACACCCTGCCGCAGGTGAATCTGTACACCCATGGTACGCTCGTGACGGCAATGCACGCCCATATGGCGTTCTGGGGCGCCTACGCGATGTTGATTCTCGCCATCATTTCGTACGCCATGCCGATTCTCACCGGCCGCAAGCTCTTCGACACGCCCAGTGCGATATTTGCTTTCTGGGCCACCAACATCGGCATGATCGCCATGACGGTTGCGTTCGGTGTGGCCGGCGTAGCGCAGGTCTACCTCGAGCGCCGCGCGGGTATGGAGTTCCTCGACGTTCAGCGCGAGCTCCAGGTGCACTTCATCGGGCTCATCCTGGCGGCCACGCTCTTCACCACGGGTGTCATCGCGTTCATCTACAACTTCATCCGATACGGGTGGCCGGTGGGTGAAGTCGAGGAGTCCCCCTCCTCGGGCGCGGCGGTTGCGGCGCCGGCAGAATGAGCACGACCCAACCCTGGTATCGCCCGGTCGGCCGAGAGGTCGAGCTCTTTGAGCACGCCCATCGCCAGAAGCTACCGCTGCTTCTTGCCGGCCCGACCGGGTGCGGCAAGACGCGGTTCCTCGAGGCGATGGCTGCTCAGCTCGAGCTGCCCTTGGTCACGGTGGCCTGCCACGACGAGACCTCGTCGATCGATTTGGTCGGCCGGTTCTTGATCCGGGGCGCGGAGACGATTTGGCAAGACGGCCCGGTCACCCGGTCCGTCCGCGCCGGCGCCATCCTCTATCTCGACGAGATCATCGAGGCCCGCGAGGACGTGATCGTGGTGTTGCACTCGCTCACCGACCATCGGCGAGAGCTCTACATCGATCGGCTCGACGAAACGCTAGCGGCGCCCGAGGACTTCATGGTCGTTGCGAGCTTCAACCCGGGCTATGCGCGGGGCTTCAAGGAGTTGCGTCCTTCCACGCGGCAACGGTTCGTCGTGCAGCGGTTCTCGTACCCGGAAGCCAAGGTCGAAACCGAAATCGTTGCCCACGAAGGTAAGCTCGACAACGGCATGCCCAAGCGTCTCGTAGAGTTTGCGAACAAGGTGCGCGGCATGGAAGAGCTGCAGCTCGCCGAGACGGTGTCGACCCGGCTCCTCGTGACAGCCGCCAAGCTCATCGCGAGCGGTGTCGCGCCGCGGGTGGCTTGCAATGCCGCAGTCGTGCAGCCCATCACCGACGACCATGCACAGTTGGAAGCCCTGCAGGACCTCGCCAACCTGATGTTCTGATGGAATGGGATCAGCGAGCATTTGCTTGGCTCTATCGTTCGGTCCGACGAGTGAGCGGCAGAGGGGGCCAAGCCGATGAGCTCGAGTCCCCACTCCATGCGCTGACCCCTCGCTTTGAAACGCTGAGCAATCTGCTCACGGGAACGAGATGGGAAGTCGTCGCTGGTAACGGCATGGGTGGGGTGGCTCCTGGGCGATTGGTCTTGCCGCAAGATCTTGGCTGGCTACGCGACACCGACGATCAGGCGTCGTTCTACCTCTACCGAGTGGTCATTGGCCTCACGGCAACGGGGCTCGGGTTCGTGGCTGGCCGCGATTGGTCGAGTCGCCGCCGGGCGCTCGCAATGCTGATCGGTGTGCCGAGTATCGAGGATGCGATCGCTGCGCAGTATCCAGGCGCCGAGTCTCTGGTCACCCGCTGCGCCGCGTCGGTGGCCGAGCAGTTCCCGTTTGGTGAGGGAACCGCCGATGCTCGCTGCTTCTCGATGGCTTGCCGGATGCTCTTGGGAAGTGATCCGGGCAAACTCAGCGACGACTCCGGGGCCTCCGTCGTGGCTCGAGAGCTCGTTGATGCGGCGACTCCGACCCACACGCCCGAGACCCTCGCGGAGGCGTCTGCCGATTTCGAAAGCGCGCTCGCCAAGCTGTCGAGACGCCGACACAATGGCGATTACTTGTCGCCATGGGGCCTTCTCCTGCCTCGCCCGCGAGCCTGCAACACGGACCTCGAGCCACCTGACGATCCGCACAGCACGCTACCGAGCGGCACAGAGCGCAAGATGCGCCGGCGGCCTACTGAGGTCGAGTATGTCGACCTCGAGTCCCAAAAAGACCGCGACAACCCTCTCGTTCACTCGTTCGAGAAGGTGCACACGGCGACGGAGTATCAAAGCGGGAGAAAGCAGCTTGACGGCTCCGACCAGCTGGCCGAGCAAGAGGAGGCGCTCGACGAGCTCGAGCTCACCAAGCTCACCCGGACGACCGAAACCGCGCAGTCGATCTATCGCGCCGACCTACAAGCAGGACTGCACACAGCCGATCTCGCAGAGGAGCCGGAGTCGACACGTGCTCACCGCTACCCAGAATGGAACTTCAAGCGGCGCGAGTATCGTGCGGACTGGTGTACCGTCAATGAGCACCGGTCTCCGCCGAGCAGCCCGGCGTCGATCGTCACGTCGGCCGGCCGGAGGCTACATGGCGAGGTGCTGCGCCTTCAGGCCGAGCTCAAGCGCCTGGAGTTCGAGCGGCGCTGGCGCAATCGGCAGCTCGATGGGGCCGAAATCGATATCGACGCGTTGGTGGATCGTCAGGCCACCCTGATGGCGGGTAGGCATCCCGACCCCCGTATTTACGTACGGCGCAAGGTGCACGACTCCGAGCTCGCGATGCTGATCTTGGTTGACGCGAGCCTGTCGAGCGATTCTTGGGTTTCCGGGAAGCGAATATTCGACGTTGTATGCGACTCGGCTCAGGTGCTGGTGGAGGGCTTCGAGCCCACGTCCGCAAAGGTCGCGCTCGCCGCCTTCTACAGCAACACGCGTCGCGATTGCCGGTTCTTGCTAGCGAAAGGCTTTGATGACCCGGCACGCGAGGGACTGCAGCGCCTTCATGCCGTTTTCCCGACCGGCTACACGCGCATCGGACCCGCCATCCGTCACGCGCTCGAACTGCTCGGGCAAAGCGGTGCCCGCCGGCGGCTCGTTCTCCTTCTCACCGACGCCAAGCCCACGGACTACGATCACTACGAAGGACGGTACGGCATTGAGGACGTGCGCCAAGCGCTTCGGGAAGCGGGCGATCAGGGAACCCATTGCCTGGCGCTGGCGGTGCGCGACAAGAGCGAGGCGTACCTCACGCAGATGTTCGGGACACACGGATGGATGTTGCTCCCGGACGTCCATTCGTTGCCCAGTCGCTTCGTCACGGTAGCGACGCATTTTCTGAAGAGTGGATGAGGTCTGCGACGAGGCTCTGCACCGACACCATCTCGTTCGGCTTGCACCTTCAAACGGTATGGCGCATCCCATCATCAGGCCCCTACGGACGGGGCAAGTATGGATTTACGGGCGCGGTCGTCAGAGCAGAGTCCCCCGAGTCCCTGCTGGGTCCCTTCTGAGCGAATCCAGCAGCTGGCTGCCGCGCATGTTCGCGCGGTGCCGGGCGTCGGCGCAGAGCGCGCCATTCACTACACCGACTTCTACAAGAGCGAGGCGCAACGCTACTCGACTGCTGCGGAGCTCAATGCGCGCAGCCTTGCCTATCATTTGAGCCGCCGCACCATTCGCATCTACGACAACGAGCTCATCGTAGGTACCCACACGGAGCACCGTATCGGTGCCATCTGCCTGATCGAGAGGGCAGGGGTGGCGATGCTCGAGGACCTCTTCCGTTTTGAGAAGCGAGCAGTCAATCCGCTCGCGCTCGATCCCAAAGTGCGGTGGACCCTACTGCGTTCGGTGATTCCCTACTGGTTGAATCGCAATATCGCCATGCGTTCTTTTCCGTTGTTGCGCGGCATTCGATTCTCCAAAGAGCAACTGAGTGGCACCTGGTTCACGGTCAACGAGGCCGGCGGTATCGCCCACTTCCTTCCGGACTACGAGTCGATCATTCAGCTCGGAACAGAGGGCTTGAGGGAGCGGGTGATCGGGCGGCAGGCGCAAGGCAACTTGAACAAACCACAGACGGATTTTCTCGATGCGAGCCTAGTGGCGCTCGACGCAATCGAGATGTTTGCCGACCGGTATCGGGTCGAAGCCGAGAATCAAGGGAGGGATGATCTCGTCGCCCTGCTCGAGCGCTCCCCTCGCAAACCGGCTAACACCTTCCACGAAGCCCTTCAGACCATTTGGTTTTTTCAGTTGCTCATTCAGACGGAGTCGCTCGACCAGGGCATCAGTCTCGGGCGCATGGATCAATATCTGTATCCGCTCTACCTCGAGGAGAAGGCGCGCGCCGATTTCAACCCTGATGAGATACGCGATCTGCTGGCTGCGTTTTGTCTCAAGCTCTCGGAAGTGATTCCGCTTTTTTCGAGCCGGGCGACCAAGCTCTTCTCGGGATTGCCCAGTGGTCAGGCGTTGACGATTGGCGGCATCGACGAGGACGGAAACGACGCCAGCAACGAGCTCACGTTTGCCTTTCTCGATGTGATGGACTGCTTCAAGACTCGGCAGCCCAACTGGCATGCCCGCATCAGTGAGAATTCAAAGCCAGACTACGTTCGCCGCGTCGTTGCCGTGCTTGCCAATGGTGGTGGCTCCCCGGCGCTCTATAACGACGATGTCATCATGCCAGCGATGGTGAAAAGACGAGTGAACCAGGACAAAGTCTGGAACTACGCGACCGTCGGCTGTGTCGAGCCAGCCCTTTCCAAAGAGAGCTTCACCTCATCCGATGCAGCGCTCTTCAATCTCGCGATCAATCTCGAGCTGGTGCTCGGCGGCGGAAAGCGGCTGAAGAAATCCAGGGAGACGAAGCGCCCATGGCTTTGCGGCATTGAGTCGATGGACGAGTTCTTTCGTCTGTTTGAACAGCAGACCGGAGAGACGTTGGCGTATCTCAAGGAGTGCCTCGACGCGATTGAAAAGGTGAATGCCGATGCGTTTCCCACGCCGTACTCGTCCCTCACCATCATGGGTTGTTTAGATAGCGCCACGGACTTGAGCTCTGGCGGCGCGCCCTACAACGCCTCCGGCGTTCAGGCCGTCGGCATCGCCGATGTCGTCAACTCGCTGGCGGTGATCGAGCAGTTGGTGTTCATCGACGAGACGTACACGTTGGAAGAGCTGGCCAACGCCTGTGCCAACGATTTCGAGGGGCAGGATTTCCTGCGCGCACAGGCGCAGAAGGTCGCCAAATTTGGTAACGACAATGCACGGGTTGATCGCTGGGCCGATCGGGTCACGGCGATGTTCGACCGTCTCGTCTCTGGCTACACCAACACGCGGGGCGGAAACTGGATGCCGGGCTTTTACTCCATGACCTGTCATCAAGGGTTTGGTGAGAAGACGGCGGCCCTGCCTTCGGGCCGGCTGTCTGGGAAACCCTTGGCCGATGGCCTGGCTCCGGTTGACGGTACCGACGTGCTCGGACCGACGGCTTCACTCAACTCCGTCGCCAAGTTGGACCAGGAGCGTTTCGGCAACGGCATCAATCTCAACATCAAGTTCGACGCCGATACAGTGGCCGGTGAAGAAGGGCGCGCGATCCTCGAAGCCCTGCTGAGAGGTTACTTCAGACAGGGCGGTATGCAGGTCCAGCTCAATGTCCTCGATCCGAAGGTGCTGGAGGAGGCCATGGCTGACCCCGACAGTCACCGAAATCTTCTCGTGAGGATCTCGGGCTACAGCGCGTACTTCGTCGACCTGACTCCAGAGATGCAGCAGGAGATCATCGATCGTTCTCGTCAAAAGGCCCGTTGAGTTGACCGGCTCTCCAACAGCACCGGTGTTCGACGTTCAGCGATTCTCGATTCACGACGGCCCGGGCATTCGAACGCTGGTGTTTTTCAAGGGCTGCAATCTTCACTGCGACTGGTGTCAGAACCCGGAAGCGCATGACGTGCAGCCAACGGTTGCCTTCTATGCGGACCGCTGCCGGGAGAGTTTTTCCTGCGAAGAAGTCTGTTCTGAGCAAGCGATCAATCGAAGTGGCTTTCGCATCAACGTGGACCGCTGCACGGTGTGCGGCGACTGCGTCGAGAGCTGTGCCTACTCGGCGTTACGATTGATTGGAGAAGTACTGACGCCGGAAGAGTTGATGGATCGGATCCTGACCGACAAGCCGTACTTCGATAGCGGGGGTGGCGTCACGCTCAGCGGCGGGGAGCCGACGCTCTATCCCAAATTTGTGAGCCGCTTCATCGATCTCTGTGTCCGAAGCGGTATCCACGTCGGTATCGAAACTGCCGGCCGATTCAGTCTGGAGAAGTGCCTGCCTTTTCTCGAGAAGGTCGATCTGATCTATTTCGATCTGAAGATTCTCGATCCACATCGGCACGAGCAGACCGTGGGCAAGGGGCTGAAGACTATCTTGAGCAACGCCGAGTATCTTGCGAAGAACGGGTTCCCTGTGGAGTTTCGTATGCCGCTCGTTCCTGGGTACACCGATACCAAAGAAAACATCGACGCGGCGATCGCGTTCTTAAAGTCCATTGGCCATCAGAAACTTCACCTTCTCGAGTACCACAACATGGGGGAGGTCAAGATCGACATCGTGCAAGGAAAGCAGCGGAAACTGGGACTCGGCCGTTACACCGATGAGCGTTTGGCCGCGATCGCGCAGACATTTGAACAGGCCGGCATCACGCCGATATGATGCTCGACATCAAGTCGGTCAGGCGATGGTCGAGACGATCAGGTACACGGCCAGGATGGCTAGCACCAATTGGAACCAGAAAACAAAGCGGTCCTTCGAGATTGTGCTCAATAGGTGCTTGCCCAAGTACGTGCCACCGATGACCGCTGTGACCAACGCGACCAGCACGGAAGCGTAGGGCGTGTAGTCGAAGCTCAAGGCGAGGAAAGCGGGGATCTTCAGCAAGTGCAGCCAAGTTTGGCACACCGCTTTGGTTGCGATGACCTGCTCGTTGGTGAAGTCGTCCCGCAGAAAAAACGGGGCCAGAAACGGGCCTGTCGCACCGACGAAGATCGCCAACAACCCAGCGGCGAGCCCAAGGACCGCGTACGACCAGACGGGCGGGTTCCTGAGCTTGGGCTTGTAGCGGCGCCACACCAAGAAAGCCAAGATGAACGCGCCAATCCACGCGCGAAACCACGTGAGCTTCAAGTCGCCCCAGATGTTTGCCGCAATCGCCACGCCGACGACCGCGGGAGCCATGAACGTAAAGAGAATCGACCACCGTACATGGCGCCGGAAGGCCCAGGTGCGCGTCGAGTTGGAGGCGAGTTGCACGATGCCGTGAAGCGGGACGACCACCGGCGCGGGGAGTAGGGCGGTCATGACGCCGAGGAGGGTCACCCCCCCGGCCATGCCAAGGATTCCCGAGATGGTCGCCGTGACGAAGCAGGCCACGACCAACGCGACGACCGTGGTCATCTCGAACATGTGTCGAGGCTAGTAGGCGCTACTGGCTCTGCCAGGCGACCATGCCGCCGCGCATCGAGGCAATGCGCTTGAACCCGAGCTTCTCGAGCTCCAGCGCGACCCGCCCAGAGCGGCGACCCGAACGGCAAATCGTGATCACCGGCTCCTCTTTGTCCCAGGACTTCGAGGCTTCGTCGACCGTGCCCATCGGGATTACCTCGAC